>JADLHH010000249.1 GCA_020848855.1 Anaerolineae bacterium
CCGCCAGCCCGCCGCTCATCAGGTCGTCGAAGGCGACCCCGCCGAGCGCGAACAGCAGCGTGCGATCCATGCGATAGCGCAGCGCGTCGGGCGTGGTCAGCCACATGCGCGCGACGGTGCTGCCGTTCTCGTCCTGATAATCCAGATAGGTCTGGCTGTTCGCCTCGACGCCGGTCACGGCATGGAAGCCGTCCAACTGCGCCTGCACCTCGAAGCCGGGGTTGATCGTCCCCGATTCCGTCCGCTCGGCGTTCACCTGCACGTCGCCCAGCGCCGACAGCGCCTGATCGTAGCCGATGGCGGTCACGCTGCCGCTGGCTTCGCGCTGCGACAGCGCCGACAGACCGAGCAGCAGCTTATCGCGGCTGACTTCGCCGACCGCCCAGCGCAGCAGCGATTCGACCGCCGATGGGCTGCCGTCGCCCGCCGCGACGAACTGGCGCGGATTCGAGTCGAGGTCAAGCTGCAAATAGGTGGCGGCAGCGCCGAGCGCGCGCCAGTCATACGCGCCGGTATCCCACAGCCCGTCAACCGCCTGCGGCATGGGCACGGCGACCACCAGCAGCAGCCCCGCCTGATCAAGCTGTTTGCCGAGGTCGGCGATGAAGGCGCTGAAATTCTGGCGCTGGTCGGCGGGCAGGTCGCGGTAGTCGATCAGCACGCCGTCGTAGCCCGATCCGGCGAAGGCAGCGACCTGGGCGGCATGTTCGCGGCGCAAATCATTGTTGGACAGGATTGCTGCGACCGTATCGGGGTCGGTGGCGCGCGGGTCGGCATAATTGCGAATCGCCGGGACGAGCAGGTAGCCGGCGTTCATGTCGAAGCCCGCCGCCAGATTGCCAACCAGCTTGCCGTCGAGCGTCGGCTGCAAGCCCGCCGGCGAAACAATCGTCGCCAGCCGCGCCACGTCCGGTGCGAGCACCTGGGTCACGTCGTAGGATGCCAGCACGCGCGGCTGGTCGAGCGGCGTCGCCTGGAACAGCGCGACCTGCTCCGGCACGGTGTCAACCGCTGCCGCCAGCTTACCCTGGTCGGCTTGCGCTGGCAGGAAGCGCCATTTATTCCCGTCCCAGCCGTACAGGTCGAAGATGGCGGCGTCTGCGCCCGCCGGGAGTTCGACGCTCAGCGTAACCGGCGTATCGTCGTCGGTCGCCGTCACCGAATACACTGCGCTCTGGAGCGCCAGCGACGGCGGCACGGCGGCGAGCGCGTCGGGAATCCACGCGCCCGCGCTGGCATCCCCGGCGAGGAAGCGGTTCATCGGCAGGCTGCTGATCGACACGCCGAGGGTTTCGCCATTGTTCAGGTCATACGACGCCAGCGTCAGCCCGCTGTCGGAGACGGTGTTGGCTCCGGCGGTGAGCGTGGTCATGCGCGGGGCGGTCAGCCGCTGGTACAGGTTGATCGGCGGCAGGAACAGCCCGATGCCGACCAGCCCGACGAAGACCACCAGTGTGACCAGCCCGGTCACCCAGCAGCCGATCCCGCCGCGCCGAGCGACGATTTCCTGCGTGTAGTCATCCTCCGGTTCATCGTCAACCCGGCTCAGCGTTTGGATAACGGGTTCGAGTGGTTGTGTATCGTGGGCTTGAGACATGGATTCTACCTGTAAGCAGACGCGCGGCACATCACCGCGCGTCTGACGTCTAGTTCGTTCGGGGGGTTAGCTGGCGAGCGCGTCACAGGCGGGGCAGCCGCCGCCAGGGCGGATGATGGCGTAGCCCGCCATCGGGTCGTCGTCGTATCTGCCGAAGTCGATATTCCAGATGATCATCAGCCGGACTTTGCCGCTGTTCCCCGCCAGCGAAACAGCCTGGTCGAGCCATGCCGCCTGCTGCGCGACGGTGACGTTCGACGCCCAGGCGAACGTGCCGGGCAGCGGTCCGTAGCCTTCGGGCGTCAGGTAGCCGAACTCGGTGAAGCACAGCTTCTTCGCGCCGCCGAAAGCGCTGGCATAGGTGTTGACCATGCCCCAGAAGTAGCGGGTGTAGAAGCCGCCGCTCTCGCGCGGGTCGCCGCTGGTCTGGTTGGGCGCGATGATGCCTTCGTTGTAGTGGACACCGACGCAGTCCATGTAGCTGGCAGCGCCCGCCTGCGCCATGCCGCGCACGAACGGCGCGTCGTCGCAGCCGGCAGGGCTGCACCCGCCGAAATAACCGGTCGGGGCGGGCGCGGCGCTGATCACCAATGTGTTCGGGTTGGCGGCTTTGATGGCGTTATACGCGCGGCGCAGCATTTCGGTGTAGCGCTGCGGGCTGATCTGCCCGGACGCCCACTCGCGGTCGAGGTTCGGCTCGTTCCAGACCTCAATCGCGTCCGCGCCCAGCGCGGCGGCGGTGGCGACGCTCGCGGCGTACTGGTCGAGGTAAGCGTCGTCGCCGACCGCGCCCGGCTCGCCGACCACGCCGAGCAGGATGCGGAAGCCGTTGGCGTGCGCTTCATTGATGGCGGCGCTGTAATCCTGGAAAGCGCGAATCTGGCGCTTGACCCAGGTCATGCCGGCGTGGTGCATCTGGTTGATGGCGTTCTGACTGAAGCCGTCGACGTGACCGCCGTATTCGAAGCCGCGCACCGGGGCGAAGTTGACGGGCGCGGGCGCTTCGGCAGGCTGCTGCTCAGCCGGCGCGTTTTCGACCGGAGCGGGCGCAGAGCCGCCGCCCGGCGCGGATACCGTGTATGGGTCATCGACCCATTTGGACGGCAGCCCGGCGATCTGGTCGGCGCTCAGGTTGAGCGAAGTTGACACCACCCAGCCCTGTTCGTTATTCTGGGTGACGCCGCGCACCCAGCCGCCGCCGGGAGCCTGTCCGTCGAGGCGGATGTTGGTTCCCGTCGGCAGTACGGCGATCCTGCGCC
>JADLHH010000250.1 GCA_020848855.1 Anaerolineae bacterium
AAGCAGCCGGAGCGGTCGCAATGATCAGGCTGACTACCAGCGGGCGAAGCAGGCGCGGCGCGCGGCTCGGTAGCAGCGCCGGGGCAGCCCCGGCGACCAGCGCCAGACCAGGCGCGAGATAGAGCAGATAGTAATCATGGATGTATGCCGCATTGCGGAAGACCAGCACGTAGGCGATGCCAGCTGCCACCAGCGCCGAGACCATACCGGTGAGCAGCCCCCGGCGGCGTGCATACCACGCCCCAATTACGCCGAGCACGCACACGGTTGGCGTGTAGAGCGTGATCAGCCGGAGCAGTAAACGCAGTATGTAAGCGCCAACGGCGAACGTTTCGCCTTCGGCGTCCAGCGCCGTGCTGCTCGTTCGCCAGACGAACGCATCAATCAGATCCATCCCGGTGTTCGGGTAGAAATACGTGTAATAGCCGAGCAGCGCCGCCACCGCAGCCAGCGCCACGATGCCCAGCATCACGACGGCAGCACGGCGCTTCGTGTAGACCAGCGCCATCAAGCCGAGAATGCCGATGACGATCAGCGCGCCCCACGCCGTCCACGCGCCCAGCACTGTTAGCACGACCAGCGCCCACCACTCGCGGCGCGTCGGGCGGCGCAGCCAGTTCACCAGCACCGCCGCGAACAGGATGATGAACAGCAGCGCGGGCGCTTCGTGATCCGGCATCCGCCCGAAGTACATCATCATCGGCGTCAGCAGGTAGAACGCCGCGCTCCACAGCGCGAACTGCCGCCCGGCTAAGCGCCGAGCCAGCACGTACAGCGCCGCGCCGCTCAGCAGCGTGCAGCTTGCCGCCCCGAAGCGAATCACGGCTTCACCGTACCCGGCGAACGCAGTCGGCAGCGTGAACAGCCATACCGCCAGCGGCGGATGGTGCAAGTAGGGACTGACTACACCCACGATGTCAGGATTCTGGTCGATAATCCCATTGAGCGCGAAGAAGCCATGCCAGTGGTAATTGCGCACCGCGACGCTGATCCACGCGCCGTTGGCGTCCTGATGCCCGACCCATGGATTGCCAATGTTCAGCGTGAGAAACACCCATGCCGCCAGCAGCACGAGGATCAGCGGGAACGGGAATTTGCGCGTCAAGCCCATTTCCTTCGCGCGAGACAAGAAAAGAGGCATGACCGGAATCACGCCTCTCTTACTATAGAGCAAACCCCGCTGGTGAAGCCTTGTCGTTTCTATTCGTCGTCCAGGTCGACAAGCTGAATGTGCAGTTCTTCAAGCTGCTTCGGCGCGGCGGGCGACGGCGCGTGCGCCATGATGTCCGCGCCCTGCTGCGTCTTGGGGAAGGCGATCACCTCGCGGATGTTGGTTTCGCCGCTGAACACCATCACCAGCCGGTCTATGCCGGACGCGATTCCGCCGTGCGGTGGCGCGCCGTATTCGAAGGCTTCCAGCATGTGCCCGAACTGTTCCCATGCCTGCTCGGTCGTCAGCCCTATGAGCGGGAAAATCTTCTCCTGAATCGCCCGGTCGTGAATGCGGATGCTGCCGCCGGCGACTTCCTGCCCGTTGCAGACGAGGTCATACTGCGAGCCGCGCGCCTTGCCAGGGTCGGTATCGAGCAGCGGCACGTCTTCGGGCAGCGGCATGGTGAACATGTGCTGCGACGGGTCCCAGCGCTGTTCTTCCTCGTTCCAGTAGAACTCCGGGAAGTCGATCACCCACAGGAAGCACAGCACGTCGGGGTCGATCAGGTTCAGTTCGCGGGCGATGTGCTGGCGCAGCGCGTCGGTCACCAGATAGACGACTTCGCGCGAGTCCGACATGAACAGCAGCAGGTCACCCGGCTCGGCGCCCACGCGCTCGACCAGTTCCAGGGTCTGATCGACGGTGAGGTATTTGCCGATGGGTCCCTTGACTTCGCCTTCTTCGGTCTCCGGCATCGCCATCCACGCCAAGCCTTTCGCGCCGACCGACTTGGCGATCTCTTCGAGTTCGGCAGTCAGCTTGCGCAGCGCCGTGCCGCTGACCAACGCCATCTTCGGAGCGCGGATCACCTTGACCGGCTTGCCGGCAGCGACGTTGCTGACGAACACCGGGAACGCGCTCTTTCCGGCGATATCGCTCACGTCGACCGCTTCCAGCCCATAGCGCAGGTCGGGCTTGTCCGAGCCGTATTTTTCCATCGCCTCGGTGTAGGTGATGCGCTTGAAGGGCGTGAACATCGGCTCTCTGCCGCCAATTTCGCGCGTCAGGCTGAGCATCAGTCCCTCGATCAACTGCATCACGTCTTCGCGCTCGACAAAGCTCATTTCGAGGTCAAGCTGTGTGAATTCCGGCTGGCGGTTGCCGCGCAGGTCTTCGTCGCGGAAGCAGCGGGCAATCTGGAAATAGCGCTCGTATCCGGCGACCATCAACAACTGCTTCAACTGCTGGGGGCTTTGCGGCAGGGCGTAGAACGTCCCCGGCATCAGGCGGCTGGGCACGAGGAAGTCGCGCGCGCCTTCGGGCGTCGTCTTGAACAGAATGGGCGTCTCGATTTCGACAAAACCCTGCGCATCGAGGTAATCGCGGATGAACTTGACAATGCGGTGGCGCAGCACGATCTTGTCCTGCACGCTCGGTCGGCGCAGGTACAGATAGCGGAAGCGCATCCGCGCTTCTTCGTCCACGAACTCGTCGCGGTTGATCAGGAACGGCGGGGTTTTCGCCGGGTTGAGCAGTTCGATGCGGTCAGGAATCACTTCGATTTCGCCGGTCGGAAGCTGCGGATTGACCGTGCCTTCGGGGCGCAGCGCGACCCTGCCGTGTACCTGAACGACGTATTCGCTGCGCAGCTTTTCGGCAGATTCGTGCGCCTGCGTCTGGTTTTCCTGGTCGATGCGAACCTGGGTGATGCCCCAGCGGTCGCGCACGTCGATGAAGATCAGCCCGCCCTGGTCGCGGCGGCGATGCACCCAGCCCGCCAGCGTCACATCCTGCCCGACGTGTTCCGGGCGGAGTTCGCCGCAGTTATGTGTTTTTAACATGCTTGCTCCTGCGAGTGGGAAAGTAACTTCAATCCTGGATAGCTGTCGACATCTATTGAATTTGCTCTTGACTAAACGCCAGAAAGCATAACATGTCCACGCGGGGAAATAAAGCGTAAGAATTCAGCGCAGCGAGGCGAATCGTGTAGGGGCGTTACATGTAACGCCCCTACGGATTGCGTCGGTGATGGGTGGCGCTTACGCCGTGTGCAGGAAGCTCCCCGCAAGCTGGCGATCTACCCAGCGGGCGATGAACGGGTAGCGGTAGTCGCGCCCGTTGTAGGTTTCGATGGCGGCATACGTGCCGAAGAACATCATGGCAATCGGCATGACCACGACCGTGCCGAGCAGCAGCACGCCGACAATCCCCCAGAACGGCACGAGGATGAAGCCGACCAGCAGCACCACCGCCAGCAGCGCGATCACCATGCCGATGCCCCACACCAGCCCGCCGACCAGCAGCAGCAGAAACGCCCCAACCGTGCCGATCAACTGAAGGACGAAGGCTTGTAAGGCGTGGAACGCCACGTAGTCCGATTTCTGGCGGAACAGGAAATAGATCACCAGCGGGATGAACACGCTCAGCGGGATGACCGCCCCGCCGCTGAGGACGCCGCCCAGCAGCGTCACCCATACGCTGCCGTGCGCGACCGCCGCCCACAGCTTTTCGTCGTCGCTGACGCGCAGCGTGCTGTAGCTGCGGGGAAGCTCGCGCAGGCTGGCAGCCGGGCGCGATGGAAAATCAAACGGCTCGCGGGAATAACGGCGCTCGTATTCGCGCACCGTTTCATCACCGCTCGAAGCCGACGACAGGCGCGAAACCCGCTCCTGATCTTCGGGGGGATTAATCGACTCATCGCTCATGGACGAAACCTCAGTCATTGCAGATTTCCAGTACAGTTTGTGTCATCACGAGTATATACGCAATTGCCTGTTGGGGAGTTGCAGCTATGGTATACTGAGCTTATTGTGAGGGGAAACGAGCAATGAACTGGCAGGAATTACGAGAGACATACCCTCATAGCTGGCTGGTTATCGAAGCCGACGATGCCTACACGAAGGACAGCCAGCGCATCATCCCCAGCCTGACCGTAATCGCGTCCTTCGGCTCTGATTGGCAAGCTGCCTGGGATCATTACAAGGCGCTGCACCATGCCGATAAGCAGCGCGAATACTACGTCGTCCACACCGACCGCCCCAGGCTGGACATAGGCGTCATCGACTCGTTCTGGCGCGTTGTACCGTGAGCGGTGTCCCGATCAGGATAACCGACGGATTACCACTTGTCGCGGCTACTATTCGTGCGAACGGACAGGAACTTCTACTCGAAAACCTCCTGCTGGATACCGGTTCAGGTGGAACGGTCTTAAAAGCTGACCACCTCATCCGCCTCGGCGTCGTTCCGCTACCGACGGATCGCCTGCGTTTTCTGCGCGGCGTTGGCGGCGATGAAGCTGTAATCGAGAAAACAATTGACGCCCTCCAAGTTGGCTCGCTCGCAGTCGAGCCATTCATCGTCCAGATGGGCGCAATGGACTACGGCGTCCCAATGGATGGCATTGTCGGTCTCGATTTTCTATACCGCGCACACGCCATCATCGATTTCGGAGCGCTGCAAGTGCGCTGATAGCTGACCACTGAAAGCCTCTTGTGTTATACTTTCCGCCTATGTTCTCGAACCATTTCACCCTCACCAAGCGTCACCTCGGACTGCTGCTGTTCGCCGGCGGCATCCTCGCGTTCGCCGCCATCCTGAGCATCGACGTGATCGACGTGGGGCGCGAAGGCGGCATCGGTCCGGCGCAGCGTTACGCGCTGATCGGCTGCGGGCTGCTCGCGCTGGTCGGCTTGACGCTCATTCCGCTGGGCAAGCAGCCGGCATGAACCGGGCAGGACTCGCGCTCAACCATGTGCTGCTGGGGACGGCGCTGGTCGTCCTGCTGTTTTCGTTCTTCGTGTACGTCGCCTATGCGATCAACCTGATCAACTTTCCATTCGACTACGATCAGGGCGAGGGCTTCGAGCTGGTCGACACGATCATGTTCAGCCAGGGGCGCTTCCCATACCAGAATACCAACGTGTATCCGTTCTATTCGAGCAACTACCCGCCGCTGTTCCACGTGATCGCCGCGCCGTTCGTGTGGCTGTTCGGCACGGCATACTGGTACGGGCGGCTGCTGGCGTTCCTCGGAACGCTGGTGGGCGCGGGAGCGATTGCCTACGCCGTCTACCGCGACGGCAGGCATCGCACCGTCGCGCTGCTTGCCGGGCTGGCGTTTCTGGCGTCGAACACGATCTACCACATCGGACCGCTGTTCCGCCAGCACATGCTGATGGTGGTGTTCGAGACGCTGGCGGTGGTGGTGCTGGCACATGCGAATGAAATCGAGGATACGGGCAAGCGCCGCCGCGCGATCTTCGCCGGGCTGGCGCTGGTACTGGCGGCGGGCTACACCAAGCAGTTGGCGCTGGCGACCGCCGTTGCCGTGTTCGCCTTCCTGTTCATCCGGCAGCCGCGCCGAGCCGTCATCTGGGGGATCGGCTTCGCGCTGGTCGGCGGGCTGATCTTCCTGTGGATGAACCTCGCCACCAACGGGCAGTGGTGGCTCCAGACGATCACCGCCAACGTCAACACCTACTACCCCGACCAGACCGAAGGCTTGTTTCGGCTGTGGTTCGGGCTGCACGGATTTCTGATCATCCCGGCGGCGCTGTACGCGCTGTATGAACTGTATTTCAGCCGCCTGTCGATTTACACGCTGTGGTTCGTCGCCGCCATCGCCATCGCCTTCCTGAGCGGCAAGTGGGGCGCGGGCGACAGTTACTTCGCCACATCAATCGCGGCGTTGTGCATCCTCAGCGGCTTGTTCGCCTCGCGCACGCTCAACCGCTCGTGGACGTTCCCCGACAATTACCTGAGCCGAGTGCTGATCTTCCCACTGAAGCGGCTCGCGCCCGCGCTCGGCGTCATCGGCATGATTGTCATGCCCCTGCTCTATCTGGGCTACGGACGCGCCACCCTGCACATGCCGACGACCGGAGCGGTGTTCGCGCCGCTGGCGAGCGCGCTCGGCATCGAGCCGAACGTGATGGATCGCCTCTACGACTCCGCCGGACGCATCGCCGGGGGCTTCGCCGACATCGGTCACCTGACGACGCAGGCAGACATCGATGCCGGGTGGCATATCGTCGATCTCGTCAGGCAGACCGACAAGCCGGTGCTGAGCGAGGATGCCAGCTTCAACCTGCTGGCGAGCAAGGAAGTGATCGCCAACCCGACGCAGCTTTATAACCTGGCGAACGCCGGCAGGTTCGACCCGACGGCGATGGTCAGCATGATCGAGAATCAGGAATTTGGGCTGATCATCTACCGGGCGCAGTTCTACCCGTGGGACGTGCTGCTCGCCATCGCCGATGCCTACGAGCCAAGCGAGACCGTCGAGATGAACGGCTTCGAGTACGTCATCCTGCGACCGAAGGCGAGTTCATAGCGCGATATTCGAAAGAAAACAAAAAGCGGGCGCTTTGATTGAAGCGCCCGCCGAAATTCAGACTCTTTATCCTTGTTGCTCCTCAGTCGCATTCACTTCCGGCGTTACCGTCGGCTGCAAGTCCCCCAGACCGCCGAGACCGGCGGTGGTTGGTACGGCAGTCGCCTGCTGCAAACCACCCAGACCGCCCAACCCGCCCAGACCGGGCAGCGGCGTCGCTTCAGGCGTCGGCACGAAGGCGGGCACGCTGATCGACAGAACAATGCCTTCCAGCAGGAAGCGGTTGGCTTCAAAGCTGGCTTCATCGCTGCCCGTCGCGGTGATGTAGGCGACCTCATCCCCGTATGGCACGAGCGCGATGTAGCCGTACTCGCCGCCGTGAACGACGACGTAAATCCCCTCCGATGGATCGACGTAGAGCGGTCTGGTTTCCTCAACTACTTCGTAGCCGCTGGCGGTCAGGTTTTGCAGCAGACGATCCATCAGCGGCTCAAGATCGACGACGAGCGGGTCGATGCCGAAATCGGACATTGGATAGAGCATGATCACGCCGCCGATACCCGTGATCGGAACCGGCGGGTTGACGAGATCGGGGCGAACCGACCCTAGACGCGAGTAGCCAGCCGCATCGGTGTCGCCGTAGGCATAAATGTCATAGTCCCCCATCAGGTCGTAGACAATCCAACTGCCGGGCACGAGGAACGACATCCGTTGGTCGCTGGACGATGCCAGCACAAGCTCATCTTCGGGCGCAGCGGTCTGTTCCGGGGCATCCTGTAGATTGGGAATGTCGCTTTCCAAAGCGGACAACTGGTCTTCGGTCAGTGTGGGTAACGCTGAAGGGGCTGTGGTTGGCAAAACGCGGGTCGGCAAGTCTTGAATCCGCCCCTGCGTAGGCGTAGCGAAGGCATCGACCGCCGTAAGCGCGCCCTGCTCCGCCGGGACGCGAATCGTATCGCCGATTCGTTCGATCTCCGGGCGCGCAGCCTCGAAGTCGTTGATGGGACTCACACTCAGGCGGACCAGGATCATGTCATTGTCCACGATGAATCCGCCGATATAGCTGCGTGTGTGGGTCGCAGCGGTGCTGGCGTCCATGACAAACGCATCGTACAGATTGCCGAGCGTATACTGAAACTGACTGTTGACGCTGAGCGGCGCAGCCGGGTTCGAGGTCGCATTTTGCAGCACCGAGAACAGGGCGTCTTCGGGATAGGCGCTGAACAGCGACCAGAAGCCCGGTTCGACCACGACCAGCACGCCGTACTCGCCGGGCGGTGTCGCGCTGCCTAACAGGAACGACGCGATTGCGCCTTCCAGCACGGTGCTGTCCTCCGCAAACACCAGGGCGGTCGAATAGACCGAGCTTGCGCCCAGACTGCGGAAAACCCAGCCGGTCGGCACGTGTACGGACAGCGCGCCGTCTTCGCTGGCGATAATCTGTTCATCCTGCGCCAACACGACTGCGCCAACGCTGAAAAAGAGCAGACTCAGTACCAGTGCAGCCAGTATCTGCCGCGCCCTGTAATGCAGCCACGTATTCATGATGTCAGCCCTCAACACGAATGGTGATGTTCACTATAACAACTCGTGTACAGGCTCACAACCGACCCGCCGGAAATTTTACGTTTTAGGAATTTCCGTCAAGGGGCGAACCCCAGCCCGTTCGGTCGTTGGCGTGGCAGCGCTACGGACAAGGCTGTGCTGACTTTCACCCGAACGGCGAGCGGCTGTTGTTTTTCTTGTTGTTGACCAGGCTGATCGGGCGGCGCTGGGTGAGGAAGTCGCGCTCGGCGT
>JADLHH010000251.1 GCA_020848855.1 Anaerolineae bacterium
GCGGCGTGGTGATCGTCAACAACCTGAGCACCGACCCGCCGACCGACATCGTGTTCAGCGAGCTGCTGGCGTGCGTCAACGGGCATGGCAGCCTGCCGGAAATCGAGCCGCGCACCTTCAGCTTCAACACGCCGAAAGGGGCGTGCCCGGACTGTCAGGGCTTGGGCTTCCGGCTGGAACTCGACCGCGACCTGATCGTCCCGAACCCGGACGTGAGCATCGTGCAGGGCGCGATAGACTCGAACGGCTGGAACGCCGAAGACCCGAATAGCTGGGGCGGCAACATCATTCGCTCGGTCGCCGAAGCCTATCATATTTCGATCAGCAAGCCCTGGCGCGAACTCACCCGCGAACAGCAGGACGTGTTCCTGTACGGAACCGGCGGGCGCAAATTCAAGGTGCGCTACGTCAATTCGAACGGCGACGCCCGCGAATACATGACCTCGTTCGAGGGCATTATCAACAACCTGCAGCGCCGCTACCGCGAAACCGACTCGGACTACATCCGCGAGAAGATCGAATCGCTGATGTCGCAGATTCCGTGCACCACCTGCGGCGGCAAGCGCCTGCGCCCGGAAGCGCTCGCCGTCACGGTGGCGGAAAACCACATCGACCAGGTGGTCGCGCTGCCGGTCAACAGGCTGGTCGGCTGGGTGGCAGACCTGCGCGGGCACAACGGCACGCCCGCCCTGCTCTCCGAACGCGACCAGCAGATCGCCTATCAGATCCTCAAGGAGATCGAGGCGCGGGTCAACTTCCTGAACAACGTCGGCTTGGGCTACCTGAATCTGGCGCGCTCCGCCGGGTCGCTCAGCGGCGGCGAAGCCCAGCGCATCCGGCTGGCGACGCAGATCGGCAGCCAGTTGACCGGCGTGCTATACGTGCTGGACGAACCATCGATCGGGCTGCACCAGCGGGATAACGCCAAGCTGATCCACACGCTGATGGGCTTGCGCGACCTCGGCAATACACTGCTGGTGGTCGAGCACGACGAAGAAACCATGCGCATGGCGGACTGGCTGATCGACCTGGGACCCGGCGCGGGCGAGCATGGCGGCTGGGTGGTCGCCGAAGGCACGCCCGAAGAAGTGATGGAAGTGCAGGACAGCCTGACCGGCGCGTATCTGTCCGGGCGGCTGCGCATCGACGTGCCGCCGGAACGCCGCTCCGGCAACGGCAAGGCGCTGCTCGTGCGCGGCGCGCGCGAAAACAACCTCAAGGATATTGACGTGGAATTTCCGCTCGGCAAGCTGGTGTGCATCACCGGCGTGAGCGGCAGCGGCAAAAGCACGCTGATGGTCGACGTGCTGTACAAGAAAGTCGCGCAGGTGCTGAACGGCAGCAAGGAGCGCCCCGGCGCGCACACCGGCATCGACGGGCTGGAAAACATCGACAAGATCATCAACATCGACCAGTCGCCCATCGGGCGGACGCCGCGCAGCAACCCCGGCACCTACACGAAAGTCTTCGACGCCATCCGCACGCTGTTCGCCGAGCTTCCCGAAAGCAAGATGCGCGGCTACACCGCCGGGCGCTACAGCTTCAACGTGCGCGGCGGGCGCTGCGAAAAGTGCGAAGGTCAGGGCGTGCTGCAAATCGAGATGCAGTTCCTGCCGGACGTGTACGTCCCGTGCGACGTGTGTCACGGCGCGCGCTACAACCGCGAGACGCTTCAGGTGAAGTACAAGGGCAAGAGCATCGCCGACGTGCTGAACATGACCGTCAGCGAAGGCATGGAATTCTTCGCCCACGTCCCGTCGATCAACACCAAGCTGGAAACGCTCGAACAGGTCGGCTTGGGCTACATCCGCATCGGTCAGCCGGCGACCACGCTGAGCGGCGGCGAAGCGCAGCGCATCAAGCTCAGCCGCGAGCTTTCCAAGCGCGCCACCGGGCAGACGCTGTACATCCTCGATGAACCTTCGACCGGCTTGCACGCCGCCGACGTGAAGCGCCTGATCAGCGTGCTACAGCAGTTGGTCGATAACGGCAACACGGTGCTGGTGATCGAACACAACCTCGACATCATCAAGGTGGCGGACTGGCTGATCGACCTCGGTCCCGAAGGCGGCGACGCGGGCGGCTACGTGCTGGCGACCGGCACGCCGGAGCAGATCGCCGCAACGAAGGGCAGCTTCACCGGCGACTTCCTGCGCCACTACGTCGAGACGCACGCGCAGTAGCAGCGACCACCAAGACACAGCGATCATCTATAGGAGCAGACCTGTTAGGCTTGTCCAAAAAGTCAAAGAAGCAAAGTGGACAACGCCAAATCAGGTCTGCCCCAACGACCGGTTGAGCTTTCACCCTGCCAAATAAGCCGTACAGCTTCGCCTTTCCCTCTGATCATCTCTGAGAGGCTCGGTTATCCCCCGCACAGCCTGTTTTCACACCGTAACGCGATTGATCATAAAGAGTAACGATGTGAAAGGATCACAAGATGAATCAGCAGCAAGTCATGCAAATCTTCAGCGACCCCCTCTCGCAAAAACTGCTTCACTCGAACATTCCCGCGCGAATGGCTTATACCGGCGCTGACGGACTCCCGCGTGTCATCGCCATTGGCTTTTACTGGAACGGGACGGACTTCATCATGGCAACGCATCCCAAATCGCCCAAGGTGCGCGCCCTGACTCAGCAGCCCAAAGTCGCCCTGACGATTGACACCAATTCCTTCCCGCCGCATGTTCTGACTGTGCGCGGCACAGCCAGCATCGAGGTCGTGGACGGTGTCCCGTGGGAATATCCCGAAGCCTCGCGCAAGTTCATCACGCCTGAGCAGTGGCAGGGCTTTGAAGCTAACGTTCGCGCTACCTATAAGCAGATGGCGCGCATTGCCGTCGCACCCGAATGGGCGCAGGTCTATGACTTTGTCACTCGCGTCCCCCGAGCCATCCAATCCTAACGCTATCTCCATTGCAAGCGGGGCGCAGACCCTATCACATGTCAGTGCATACCTATCGCCCAGAGTGAAGGCAGATCAGCGTGTATCTGCCTTCTTCTTTCCGCGCCTTGTGACCGAATTCTCTAATGTATGAGTGTTGTATAAGTTACCCATTTGACAGCCGACGCATGTTGTGCGATATGCCTAAACAATGCATTTCTACACTATCGGCGCAACCCATTTTAGCTATAATGGATGACAGAATTATGGGTATAAGAAGCACTTTATACAACAGCTAAAACAGCGGCTAATCGAGGAGAAAAATTCATGGTAGTCGCGTACAACCAGGGCGCCCGTGAAAGCAGCAGTGTTTATCAGACGGCGCTCGAACAGTTCGACCGTGCAGTACGCTATCTCAACCTCGACGATTCCAGCGTCGAGTTTTTGCGTTACCCCCGGCGCGAATTTACTGTCAACTTCCCGGTCAAGCGCGACAACGGCACGGTGGAGATGTTCACCGGCTACCGCGTGCATCACAGCACTGTGCTGGGACCGTCGAAGGGCGGGCTGCGCTACAGCACCGCCGTGACGCTCGACGAAATTCGCGCGCTGGCGATGTGGATGACCTGGAAGTGCGCGCTCGTCAATATCCCCTACGGCGGCGCGAAGGGCGGCGTCGTGGTCGAGCCTCGGTCGCTCAGCATGAGCGAACTCGAACGCCTCACCCGCCGCTACGCCGCCGAACTGATCCCGCTGATCAGCCCGCACGCCGACATCCCCGCGCCAGACATGGGAACCAACCCGCAGATCATGGCGTGGATCATGGACACCTACAGCATGACTGTCGGCTATTCTGTCCCGGCAATCGTCACCGGCAAGCCGATCAACATTGGCGGCAGCCTGGGACGCAACGAAGCCACCGGGCGCGGCGTGATCGGCGTGATGATGGAAGCGCTGAAGGGGCACGGCAATGGACACGCGCCGGAAGACCTCAAGCTGATCATTCAGGGCTTCGGCAACGTCGGCTCGAATGCGGCGGCGTATGCCCACGATCTGGGCTTCAAGGTCGTCGGCGCCAGCGATATCAACGGCGGGCTGTACAACCCGAACGGACTGGATATCCCGGCGCTGCGCAATTACGTCGCCGAAACCGGCAGCCTGCTGAACAGCGCGCTGGGCGACGAAGTCACCAACGGCGAACTGCTCACCCTGCCCTGCGACGTGCTCATCCCGGCGGCGATGGAAGGACAGCTCACCGAAAAGAACGCCGACCAGGTCAAGGCGTTGATGATCGTCGAGGGCGCGAACGGTCCGACGACACCCGAAGCCGACGACATCCTCAACGCCAAGGGCGTGTTCCTCGTGCCGGATATTCTGGCGAACGCCGGCGGTGTGGTCGTGTCCTACTTCGAATGGGTGCAGGACTTGCAGGCGTTCTTCTGGGATCAGGAAGAGGTTTTCCGCCAGCTTCAGCGGGCGATGGCGCGCAGCTACTATGCCACCGAGCAGACGGCGGAAGAATTCAACGTCGATATGCGCACGGCGGCGCAAATTCTCGCAGTCAAACGGGTGGCGGCAGCGCTCGAAACGCGCGGCATCTACCCGTAATCCGTAAGACCGCTTCTCCTCCTGTAAAGGACGCCCGGCAATCAAGAAACTGCCGGGCGTCCTTTCATAATATCCCTGATGCTTGCAGCAAATCCGAAATTATATACTTTCACAGCGCCCAGAACCGCAGCGAATGCGCCGTCATGCTGACGGGCTGCGGTCATTCGCCGGGCTTCATCGACTTCTACTGCTTCGGGTCGTGGGGCGCGGGTCGAACCACAGCAAAGCTATACTTTCACATTGATCTAATATTATCGACGCGAGTATAATCGCGCGTCCGCATCATGATTGAAGGGGGATGATCATGCCCGCACAGTACCTGAATATCGTCACGCGAAAACGTCGCGGCGGTGGATTCCTGGTGGGCATCGAAGATTTCACGCTCAGCGAGGGCGAAAGCGTTGACCCCCGCATCGTCCTCACCAGCCCGA
>JADLHH010000252.1 GCA_020848855.1 Anaerolineae bacterium
ACGATGACCTCACCGGCGACCAGACCGGGCAGCACCCAGCCGATCGTGCTGATGAACGGGTTCAGCGCATAGCGGACGGGGTATTTCCACAACAGCCGGCGCTCGGATAATCCTTTCGCGCGAGCGGTATCGACGTAGGGTTTGTTCAACTCGTCAAGCAGGTTGGCGCGCATCGTGCGGATCAAGCCCGCGACGCCCGCCGAGCCGATGATCAGAACTGGCAGCCATAAATGTCGGAGCAGGTCAACGAATTTTTCGACGCTCCAGGGCGCGGTGACGTATTCGGATGAGAACAAGCCGGTCATCACCGTACCCAGATAGCGATATCCCAGGTATAAGATGATTAATCCCAGCAGGAAATTCGGCACCGCCAAGCCGATCATGCCGAGGAAAGTGGCAATGTAGTCGCCGAGCGAGTATTTGTGGGTTGCCGAATAGACACCAATCGGCAAGCCGATCGCAAAGATGAATAGCACCGTCGTCAGCGTGACGGCGAACGTCATGGGCAGGCGTTCGACGATCAGTTCCTTGGCGTCGCGCCGGAGCGAGAGCGAGTAGCCGAAGTTGCCTTCGATGACGATATTGCGTATCCACTTGAAGTACTGTTCCGGCAGCGAGTCGTTCAAGCCGTACTGTTCGCGCAGTTCGGCAATGATTTCAGGCGTAATTTCGTCCGCTCCCTGCGCCATCATCTCGGAAACCAGATTGGTCACGTAGTCGCCGGGCGGGAGCTGGATCACGGCGAACGAGATGATCGTGATGACCCAGACTGTGAAAATCATATAGATGAAACGACGAAACAGATATTTCTTCACGACGGTTTCCTTAAGCCTAAGTTGGCGTGTCGTGGGGATGCACCCCATATGGGGTGCATCCCTGTATTACGGGTTGTGCTGCTTGATTATTCGATGATGTACCACTGTTCGGGGTACTTGATCTTCTGGACGCCTTCGATCCACCCGGCGATCCACTCATCCGGCTGGTTGCCCAAACGCGCGTTGTAGGGCTGGAAGCCCGGCGCCGGGCGGGCAATGCCGAGTGCCCAGAAGTTATCAGCGGCGGATTGCAGGACTTTCGCCATTTCTGCAATCTGAAGTTCTTGGGTCGGCTGCGCAAGGACGTTTTCCCACGCGGCGCGGTAATCCAGCATCTCCTGCGGCATTTCGACGGTCACGGCTTCTGCCGAATTGGTGCGCCAGTAGTACCAGGCGTTGCCGAACATGCCGAAGTATTCGCCGGGGATGTAATAGCGCGGGTCGAGAATACCCGTCAAGCCTGCGCCACCTTCACCCGTGTAGAGGGTCACCTGCAGGTTGTTGTTCTCTTTGTTTTCGACGAACTGGTCGTTCGCCATCGCGTTCAACGTGACCTTGACGCCAACGGCGTCCCAGTAGCCGATCAGCAGTTCGGCGGTTTGCACCCACGTCGTGCCGTAGGACAGGTCGTTGGAGACCGAGAAGACCAGCGACAGCGGCTGACCGTCCGGGCGCAGGCGATAGCCGTCGGCGCCGCGATCCGGGATCACCTTGTCGAGGTACTCGTTCGCCAGATCAACATCATATTCGGTGTACTGGGTGGCGAGCTGCTCGTGGTAGAGCGGCGAGCTGGGCAGCGGCGAGGCTTGCGCTGGTTCGCCCTGACCGAACTGGACGATCTCGATGATCTCCGGGCGGTTAATAGCGTAGGACATGCCGATGCGGAAATCCTTGTTGGCGAAGATGTCCGCCAGCACCGGGTCGTCAATCGTGCGGTTGAAGTGGATGGTGTTGGACACTCCTTGATCGCCGGGCGCTGCCGAAATCTTGATCGGCGCGCCGTTGTCCATCGCGTCGTAGTACAGGACGCGCTCTGGCGGGCCACCAGGGTCTTTCACGTAGTCGAGGTCGCCGTTGATCATCGCCAGGGTGCGACCTTCGTTATCCTGATAGGAAATGCCGACGATTTCGTCGATGTACGGAAGCTGGTTACCCTCGGTGTCGACCTTCCAGTAGTAGGGGTTGCGCGCCATCGTCATCTGCGTGTTGCCGCCCAGAACCGACGTGGGAACCCAGGGGAACAGCAGCGGGCGATCCAGGTTGTTCCAGTAGTTGTTGGTGTCGTCGGTCGGACCAGAGGCTTTCCGGTTGAACAGACCGACCCAGTTTTCCACGCCTTCTTCCGCCGCGACCAGCTCATCGATGCCGTCCGGGTTGTAGGTTATGTGGAACTGCGACAGATAGTGCTTGGGGAACCACGTAATGTGGCGTCCCGACCAGGTCGCCAGCGTGTACAGGAACGTGCCGTTGGGGCTGGCGAACGTGAACTTGACGGCGTAATCGTCAATCTTTTCAGCCTTGAAGTCGGCGGCGCCTTCACGCGGCAGCCAGTCGGCGGTGGGTCCACCGGCGGTCAGTTCTTCGTTGAACAGGACATCGTCGATATAGAACATGATATCGTCGGCGGTGAAGTCCACGCCGTCCGACCACTTCATGCCCTCACGCAGGTGGAAGGTGTATTCGCGAACGTCGTCGCTCACTTCCCAGCTTTCGGCGATGTTCGGCACAATGCCGGAGAAATCGGGCGCCCACGAAACGAGGTTTTCCCAGCCGGCGATGTACCACAGACCGCCCCAGCCGGGGTTGGTCCCGGTGAAGCCGACGCGCATCGTGCCGCCGTATTTGCCCACTTCGTTAAACGGAGTAACGACGGCAGGGTTTGCGGGCAGGCGTTCGCTAACAGGCGGTAACGCGCCAGAGTCAACCTGCGCGTCCAGCATTGGCGACTGGCTGTAGTCCTGCGCGGAGATGCTGGCGGCGCCCAGGACGGTAACCAGTGTCAATAGGGTCAGGAGAAATAGTGCTTTGTACTTCATTTTGGATGGCTCCCGCTAGTAATCATTTACTGGCAAATAAACGGCTCGTGCCCATCCACTTTTCGCGTGATCGCCCTGCATTTGTGCTACAATGAGGCGCGAAAAGGGTCTGGATTTGGGTGTGCTATCCGATCAAACTCAGGCTCCTTTCACTCACTTCGAGTTGACCGGGCGCGTCTGAAATCAGACCTGACCTTTGCCGAGGGAGTCTGTTCAATGCGCCCCGGTCAATTCCCATTGCGCTCTTGTTTATCGGGCAGGCTGCACCTGTCCGGTTGCGCACTTCGCTACCGAGTCCCGCACCACGAGCTGCGTGCCAATCAACGTCGTGATCGCCGGTCGGTCAAGGTTAAGCGCCCGCTCGTAAATCTGGCGGACCGCCAGCCCACCCATCAGCTCTTTGTCGATTCGCATCGTCGTGAGCGGGGGGTGGGCGTCCCGTGCGTAGGGTGTATCGTCAAAGCCAACGAAGGAAATGTCCTCTGGTATGCGACGCCCCATGTCGAGGGCGGCGCGCATGGCGCTCTGGGCGACATCGTCGTTGCAGGCGAAGATCGCCGTGATTTCGGGCGCGCGCTGCAGGAGGCGCACGGTTGCCGCGTAGGCGGATTCGCCCTGGAGCAGTCCATCCTCGATGTATTCCTGGGTGATGCGGTGTTCGGAGAGCGCTCTCACATAACCCAAACGTCGTTCGCGGATGCCGGGATGTTCCGGGGCTTGATCGGTGCTGCCGATCAAGCCAATTCGGGTGTGCCCATTCTCGATGAGGTAGGTGACGGCGTTGTATGCCCCGCGGATATTGTGCGTGATGATCGTGTCGCATTCGATGCCGGTTGCGTAGGCATCGACCACCACGACCGGGACGTGACGCGGAATGTGCCGGACAATCGTCCGTTCGTTGAAGACGACGCCGACAATCACGACGCCATCCACATCCCCATTTTCGAGCAGGGGCGCCCAGGTCGTGGCGTGGCTGAATTCGTCGACCGGGAGGCTGGCGTACATCAGGTTAAGACCGAGACGTTCACATTCGTCTTCGACGCCGCACAGGACGGCGTAGTAAAACGGATCGAGCCGGGGGAGCGCTCCCGGATCGCGCTTGACAATAACGCCGACGGTGTTGATCTTGGCGGCAACGGTGGTGGGGATGCGAATCTGAAGCTTGTATCCCAGGTCGGCTGCGGCTTTGAGGACGAGCGAGCGGGTTGTCGGCAGAACGTTGGATTTGTTATTCAGCGCACGCGACGCCGTACCGAGCGATACTCCGGCGGCTTGAGCGACGTCACGTAGCGATGGTGTTGATTTTGTCATTGCAATTTTAGATCTGCTAGAATGATTTCTAAGTGTATGAAACATGTTTAATGAACATTTTCAAGAGTAATTCAAAATAATGCGACTGTCAACAAATTTCATCGGAGACGTTTTTTATGCCCGTAAATTCGCTTTCTGACGACCAGATTCAGCATTTCATTCCGATACGGCTTCATTCACCTGACCGATTGTTTCGACCGGGACTTCGCCTGGAAATCGTAGGGCAGCGTCACGCGGGTTCGACGATTCCCGTTCGACGCAATGTTTGACGCGGCTGGCGTCTACATGTATTTTTGTTTTCCGTAGCCTGAACGTCGAGGAGGTCGTTGGCATGAGCAATGAGAATCTGTTTCTGGTGCGCTACCGCGCGGCGGACGGGACGGATGAGCTGGGGCTGGAACAGGGAGGCGCGGTCAGTCCGCTCGCGGGGATGCAGCTTGACGGGCTGCTTTCCGCCGACGCGCCCGCCGCCGCCGACCTGATCGACGTGCTGCGCCGTGCCGCGCAGCCGGCGGTGGCTTCGGTTGCCTTGCAGCCCCCGGTGAGCGGGCAGGAAGTTTGGGCGTCGGGCGTCACCTACAAGCGCAGCGAAGAAGCCCGCGAAGCCGAGTCGAACAACAGCACGATCTACACGCGGGTGTACAGCGCCGTCCGCCCCGAACTGTTTTTCAAAGCCAATGGTTACGAAGCGGTTGGCACGGGCGATCAGGTCGGTATTCGCTACGACGCGACCTGGTCGGTTCCAGAGCCGGAACTGGTCGTCGTGCTGAACGCGCGCATGGAAGTCGTCGGCTTCACCATCGGCAACGATATGAGTTCGCGCGATATCGAAGGCGAGAACCCGCTGTATCTGCCGCAGGCGAAAGTGTACGAGCGGGCGTGCGCGGTGGGTCCGCGCATCTGGCTTCAGCCGGGCGCGGCGGTATTTCCCGAACTCGACATCGACCTGAAGATCGAGCGCGGCGGGCAGGTCGCTTTCAGCGGTCAAACCTCGACGACTTCGCTGCACCGCAAGCTGGCGGAGCTGGTCGAATACCTGGGGCGGTGCAAGCGCTTCCCCAAAGGTGCGCTGCTTTTCACCGGAACCGGGGTCGTCCCGCCGGACTCGTTCACACTGGCGGAAGGCGATACGGTTCGCATTCGCATCGAGCCGATTGGCGAGTTGGTGAACACGGTTTGTGTGGTGGGCAAGGCATAGGAAAGGCAGTTACAGCATGAAACGGTATCAACTTCTGATCGACGGCGAATGGCGCGATCCTGCCAGCGGCAACTGGACGCCGAATCGCAACCCCGCCGATACCGACGACGTAATCGGCGAATTCGCTTCGGCGAACGAAGCCGACGTAAATGCTGCGGTCGAGGCGGCAGAGCGGGCGTTCGCCGGCTGGCGCGGGACGCCGATGGTCAAGCGCGGCGATATTCTGTACAAAGCGGCGAACCTGCTGGAAGCGCGGCTGGAAGAAGTCGCGCAGGCGATGACCCGCGAAGAAGGCAAGACGCTGCCCGAAGCGCGCGGCGAGACAGCGCGCGGCGTCGCCATCCTGCGCTATTACGCGGGCGAGGCGTCGCAGCCGGACGGCGAAGTTTACCCGACTGCCCTGCCGAACCGGATGCTCTACACCAGGCGCGAGCCGGTCGGGGTCATCGGCTTGATCACGCCCTGGAACTTCCCGGTCGCCATCCCGCTGTGGAAGATCGCCCCGGCGCTGGTATACGGCAATACGCTGGTGTTCAAGCCCGCCGACCTGACGCCGCTGACCGCGTGGCATATCGCCGACGTGCTGGCGCAGGCGGGGCTGCCCAGGGGCGTGCTGAACCTCGTCACCGGGTCGGGCAGGGTCGCGGGGAACGCCATCGTCGCCAACTCGGCGGTGAAGGCGATGAGCTTCACCGGATCGAACGGCGTCGGGCGCGGCATTCAGCGGCAGATGATGGAGCGCGGCGGCAAGGCTCAGTTGGAAATGGGCGGCAAGAATCCAGTCGTGGTGCTGGACGACGCCAACCTTGACCTCGGCGTCGAGATGGTCACGCGCGGGGCGATGAAATCGACCGGGCAGAAATGCACCGCCACCAGCCGCGTGTTTGTGCAGAAGGGCATCTACAACCGGTTCAGCCAGGCGTTAATCGAGAAGGTCAAGTCGCTGCGGGTCGGCAACGGCATGGACGCCGACACCTATCTCGGTCCGGCGGTCTCGCGCGAGCAGCAGCAGACGGTGCTGGAGTACTTGCAGATTGGCGCGCAGGAAGGCGCGGAAATCGGCGCGGGCGGTTCGCTGCTGTCCGGCGGCATCTACGACAAGGGCTTTTACGTCCAACCGACGGTGTTTCTGGACGCTGCCGTGAACAGCCGGCTGATGCAGGAAGAGATTTTCGGACCGGTCGTGGCGCTGGCGGCGGTGGATACGCTGGACGACGCCATCGAAGCGTCCAATGCCGTGCCGTATGGTCTCAGCGCGGCGATTGTCAGCCAGGACATCGGCAAGATCATGCGCTTCATCGACGGTATTCAGGCGGGGCTGGTGCACGTCAACGATGAGACGGCAGGTGCCGAGCCGCAAGTTCCGTTCGGCGGCTTCAAAGAGTCGAGTTCGCATTCGCGCGAGCAGGGCAAGGCGGCGCGCGAATTCTATACCCAGATCAAGACCGTCTACATGGATTACCCGGTTTAGTCACTCCCTCGGCAGGGGCGGGACAAGCCTCGCCCCTGCATATTTCCCCGTTGTTCCCTCATCATCGATGATTCACGGCAATTTCTTGACAGGTCTTGGCTTTTGCTCTAGCATCAATTATTGATAATTAATTGGCGAAAAATTCTTATATGCCCGGCAATTTGCCCACGCAGCGCTTGCGCAGCGCGAAACTTGCCTCATTGTCCGACCAGGTCTATGAGACGCTGCGTACTGCCATCATCTGTCTGGAAATCGCCCCTGGCGAAAAACTGGTCGAGCTGGAGATTGCCGCTCAGATGGGCACGAGTCAGGGTCCGGTTCGGGAAGCCCTGCAGCGCCTCGTCCACGATGGGTTGGTCGAGCGCCGCGCCCGCAGCGCGACTGTCGTTACGCGCCTGTCCACCGACGAAATGTACGAACTGTTCTCGGTGCGCGGCGTGATCGAAGGGTTCGCCATCCGGCGCACCGCCGAAAAGATTACTCCCGAACAATGCGACTCCCTGGTCGAGCTGGTCGAAAAGATGGCGCAGTTCGGGCAGCAGAAGGAAATGATCCCGCTGGCGGGGCACGACATGCAGTTCCACCGGCAGATCGTCGAATGGTCGGGGAGCGCCGGGCTGCTGCGCGTCTGGAACACGCTTTCCAGCCAGATGGAACGCTTCATCATCCAATCCCATGTCGACGTCTACATCGACTTTGTCGAAATCGGGACGCGGCACTATCCCATTGTGGAAGCCCTGCGCCGTCATGACGCCGACGCCGCTGCGCGCGCGGTGCAGGAACACATCATGCTCATCTGGTCAGAAATTCTTCCGTGATACGGCGTTGCCTGTACGGGCTGTGAGGAAAGGAGGTCATTCGGGGAGGGCTGCGTGCCGCGAGCGTGTATTTTGTCCGGTGGGGAGAAGGGAGTACTTATTAACCGAGCCAGGCGTCAAGAACCCATGTTTGAAGAATGAGGCGGGCTTCCGCCGAACCACGCGATTCATGTTTAAGTTAGAACTATTTGAGGAGAGAAGCATATGAACACGAAAAAGCTCAGCCGCAGGCAGTTCCTGCGGGCAACCGCTGGCACAGGTGCCGGTCTGCTCGCCGCAAGCACCGGAATCGCGTTCGCCCAAGACCCGACGGCGACTCCCCTCCCGCTGCCCGAAGGTGTTGAAGGTACGCTGACCGTCATTCATCGAACCGAATATTTTGAAGTCGTCCAGGAAATGTTCCGCGACTCGGTGGTGAAGTTTGCCGGTGAGAAGGGCATCAACCTGGATATTTCGACGGCAAACCCCGAACTGTTCGGCGATTTCATCGCCAAGATGGTCGCGGCTGTCCAGGCGGGCAATCCGCCCGATCTCAGCTACAACCAGCTCAGCATTCCGCTGATGTATTCGCAGGACATTCTCGAAGATATGACCGATGTGGTTGAGGAAGCCATCAGCCGATACGGGGCTGTGGTGCCGGTTGTCGCCGAATTCAACGGAAAAATTGATGGACGGTGGTGGGCGGTGCCGTTCGTGAGCGGAACCGGCGCGTGGTTTGCTCGCAAGGATGCTTTTGAGGCGAAGGGCATCGACGTGTATGCGCTCGAAACCTGGGAACAGCACCGGGATGCAGCCCTCGCTGTTTCCGACCCCGCTAACCAGATGTGGGGCTGGGGCTTCACGATCAACCGGAGCGGTGATGCGCATGGTCTGATTGACGGCGTCATCAAGGCGTTTGGCGGCACCATCAGCGACGAGACCGGACTGGTGGTGACCTTCAATTCGACGGAAACGATTGCCGGTGTTTCCTGGCTGGCGGACATCTACACGAACGAGATGTACAAGCCCATGCTGCCGCCCGGCGTCGAAAGCTGGACGGATACTGGCAACAACGAAGCCTACCTGGCGGGCACGATTGCGATGACCCTGAACCAGCCTAGCGTGTATGGCGCTGCACGGAAGAACGATCCCGAACTCTTTGCCAATACGGCAGTGCTTCGCGGTCCCAAGTGGCAGGATGGCAGCCGGAAAGAGGCGGGCTTCAACGGTTGGTTCACCGTCTTCAAGGGCGCCAAGAATGCCGATGTGGCGAAGGAACTGATCCTGAGCCTGCTCGATCCGGCGAATATTACCCCGATGGTGCAGAACGGCGGCGGCTTGGTGCTGCCCGCTTATGCCGACCTGTGGACGGACGAAGTGATGGCGACCGACCCCAACTTCGCCGTCTTCCAGGACATTCTGTTCAACCCAGATCTTTACTACGGGCTTTCCCACCCGTCGAAGCCAAGCCCGCTGCACGATGCGGTGAACGCCCAGGCGGTGTTGAGCCAGATGATGGCGAACGTTGTCAGCGGTGGCATGTCTGCGGCGGACGCCGTTGCCGACGCGCACAACCGAATCGTTACGATTTGGGAAGAAGGCGGCGTTCCGCAGTCGTAAATATGCGTTTCATCGAGAGGGCGACCCCGGTCGCTCTCTCTGGTGTCCAAGAAATATTACGAGAAGAGGGTTTTGATGGATGAACAAGCCCGTTTGAGGTCAGCTACCGGGGGATTCCGGGCTGCCTCTTACACACGAACGCGGCGTATTGACGCCATTCTTGGGCGTGACTGGCGGGTGGCAATCCCGTTCGTGCTCCCCATTGTCATCATCATGGCA
This sequence comes from Anaerolineae bacterium, assembly GCA_020848855.1. The sequence continues at coordinate 9,468 of JADLHH010000252.1, forward strand.
GGGCTAATCCTCTGGCCCTTCATCAACGCCATTCTCCTGAGCATGACCACGCGCAATGTGATTACCCGCACCGATTCATTTGTCGGGCTGGATAATTACGTGCGGCTGTTCGCGGATGTCGACTTTCGCAACGCCGTCACCAATACGTTCAATTTCACTTTTGCCTCCATCGCCATCAAATTCGTCGTGGGCATGGGCATCGCGCTGCTGCTGAACAGCCGCCTGCCGTTTCGCAATATCCTGACCGGTCTCATGCTGCTGCCCTGGATTGTGCCGGAAGTGGTTACGGCGCTAACGTGGCTCAGCATCTACCATCCGATCTTCGGCGGACTCAATCCGATACTCATGCAGTTGGGGGTGATTGACCGCCCGGTTGCCTGGCTGACCGAATATGCCATGCCGGCGGTGATCGCCGTGAACGTGTGGAAGGGCATCCCGTTCTATACGATTCTGCTGCTGGCGGGCTTGAAAGCGATTGACCGCGAGCAGTATGAGGCAGCCGAAGTCGACGGCGCGGGTGCTGTTCAGCGCTTCCGGCATATCACGCTGCCCGGTCTGCGCTACGTCATCATCGTGACGCTGCTGCTGTCGTTCATCTCGACCTTCAACACGTTCGGTCTCATCTACCTGATGACCGGCGGTGGTCCCGGTGGAGCGACGCGCGTCTACTCCATCCTCGCCTATGAGAAAGCCATCATCAGCCTGCGGTTTGGTCCAGGCGCGGCGGTGGCGTTCAGCATGGCGCCTTTGTTATTCGTGCTGATTTTCGTGCTGTCGCGCGTGATGCGGCGCGACCAGACGATGCGGAGCGTCGAAAAAGAGTCCCTGCTGGATCGCGTGCAGGGGTGGGTTGGGCGCTGGCTGAACCTTGCCCTCGACATCGTCTTCCTGCCCTTCGAATGGGTGGCGCAGGCGCTCGAAAGCCTGTTCAAAGCCATCGTCCCGCGCGATAAGACGGGGCAGCCCCGGCTGAAACGCTCGCAGCGCCAGAACCTCGGCGTCGCCGGGCGGCTGATCCTGCTGCTTCCCATCCTGATTTTTGTGCTGTTCCCGTTCTACTGGATCATCATCATGTCGTTCAAGGGCACGCCGCAGATTCAGCAAATGGAATCGGTTTTCTGGCCGAATCCCTGGACGCTGGATCAGTACCGCACGCTGCTGGTGGACACACCGTTTACGACCTGGTTCCGCAATACGGTGTTCGTTTCAACCGCCAGCACTGCTATCTCGGTCGTGCTGGCTGCGATGGGCGCATATGCGCTGTCGCGGCTCAAGTTTCTGGGCGGCGGGACGATTACAACGCTGCTGCTGGAGACGTACCAGCTGCCCGGCTCGCTGTTGTTCATCCCGCTGTACCGGACGCTGACGACGCTGGGGATCATCAATTCGCATTGGGCGCTGATCCTCACGTATCCGACCTTTCTGATGCCGTTCGCAACCTGGGTGATGATGGGCTACTTCCGCTCGATACCGGTCGAGCTGGAAGAAGCCGCCATGATCGATGGGGCGAACCGGCTGACCGCCTTCCGAAAGATCACGCTGCCGCTGGCAGCTCCGGCGCTGCTCTCGGTTACGCTGTTCGCGTTCACCAACGCCTGGAACGAGTTTCTGTTCGCCTTCGTGTTCATCACCAGCGACAGCCTCAAGACGCTGCCGGTCGGTCTGCAACTGCTGGTGTTCGGGGATATTTATCCGTGGGGGCAGTTGATGGCTGCCTCGCTGATGATGGCGATCCCGGTGGTGTGCGTCTACATTTTCGCCCAGCGCTTCCTGGTCGAAGGCTTGACGGCGGGGAGTGTGAAGGGGTAATTCGCAAATCGATGTAATGTGTAGGGGCGGGTCTCGGCTTGCACGGCAAGCAGACCCGCCCCTGTTATTCTGGTGCGCCAGCGAAATGCCGCTACGCGCGCCCCCACTTTTCGTAGGCTTCGTCGAACGACATGCCGCGCGCGAAGTCCTCGCGCATTCCCTGTTCCCGATATTCGATATCCTCGGCTTTGACCAGCGCCTCCATCGCAATCGCCTGCGGGACGACGATCACGCCGTCCTCCTCCGCGACGATCCAGTCGCCGGGGGCGACGGCGACGCGGCTGGTCAGCGTGCCGGGCATACCGATGGTTACGTTCATCGCCGTGATCTGCCAGCGCTTGTTCGATTCGATGGGCGATGTCCCGCGCGCGCAC
>JADLHH010000253.1 GCA_020848855.1 Anaerolineae bacterium
AATCAGCGCGCCGATGGCGGGCGCGAAGACCAGAAAGGAGAGTACGTCAATCGTTCCGAAAATCGTCATACGATACTCCTCAGGGCGCAGCTTGCAGAACGCCCGTCGAGAGGGCGAAGATGATGCCGACGATCAGCGCCGCAATTGCCACGAACAGCATGTACTGCTGCACGCTGCCCGATTGCAGCCAGCGGATCCAGCCGCCGAACCTAGCGATCAATTCCGGGATGCCGTCGCCGACGCCGTCGATCAGCCACAGGTTCAGGTTCTTGAGCAGGTCACCGATCCAGGTGAACACGCGCCCGATCAGGTGGAGCGTGCCGTCGATAACGCCCTTGTCGATGAACTCGTAGGCGACCGTTTTGGCGAACCACTGCGACGGCGCGACGAAAACCCGACCGTACAGATCGTCGATATAGTACGTGTTCTTGAGGATGGTGTGATAGTTGCCGAGCATAGCGACCATCGGGTCGGGCTGCCCAGCTTCCAGCGGCTTACGCCAGTACATCAGCCACCCCGCATACAGACCGCCAAGCGCGATAGCGAACGACACCAGCACCGGGAAAATGTTGAAAGCGATGCTTTCCGGCTCGTGTACCAGCGTCGCGCCGACGAAGTGGTGGAATGGGTTGCCGTTCGGAGCGAAGATCGCGCCGAACAGCGGGAAATCCGGGTGGACGCCGACAAAGCCGGCGACGACCGCAAAGACTGCCAGCACGATCAGCGGCAGGGTCATCGTCGCCGAGACGATGCCGCGCCCCAGGTTGGCGTGCTTGGCTTCTTCGGTTCGGTTATTGCCCCAGAAGGTCAGCCCAAGCTGGCGCATGGTGTAGAAAGCGGTCAGGAACGCCGCCAGCGCCAGGAAGACGAACACCAGCGCGTGCAGCCCGAAGCCTTCGAGCGTGCCGTTCCAGGCGTCCGCCAGAATTTCGTCCTTCGACCAGAAGCCCGCCGTCAGCAGCGGGAAGCCCGCCAGCGACAGCCCGCCGATCATGAAGGTGTAGAAGGTGACGGGCATCGTCCGGTGCAGCCCGCCCATGTTCATCATGTCCTGCGGGTCGAAGTGTGGGGCGTGCGGAGCTTCGGGGTGTTCTTCGTGCTGCTCGATGTGCGCCGTCATCTCGACGGGCACAATTTCGCCCGCCTCGTCGCCGACCGCCGCAGCATGTTCTTCGCCATGTTCGCCGCTGGGCAGCGCATGGGCGTGCCCGCTCGCGTGAGCGTGCGCATGAGCGTGGACGTGGTGCTCGCCGTGCTCCATGCCGTGAATGACCGCGCCGGACGCCATGAACAGCAGCGCCTTGAAGAAAGCGTGGGTGATCAGGTGGACGGCAGCGGCGATATACGCGCCGATGCCGAGCGCCGCCATCATGAAGCCCAACTGCGAAATCGTCGAGTACGCCAGCACTTTCTTCACGTCGTTCTGGGCGACGGCAATCGTCGCCGCGAACAGCGCCGTGAACGCGCCCACCACCGCCATCAAGACCATCGGCGGCGAAAGAATGCCGTGATGCGGGTCTGCGCCCGCCGAAAGCAGCGGATACATGCGGATGATCGCGTAGATACCAGCGGAAACCATCGCGGCGGCGTGGATCATCGCGCTGACGGGCGTCGGACCTTCCATCGCATCCGGCAGCCAGACGTGCAGCGGGACCTGCGCCGATTTACCAATTGTGCCGATGACCAGGAAAGTGCCGATCAGCGAGGCGGCGCTCCAGCCCAAGCCGCCGAACAGGATCGCCGGGGTCGCCGCCAGTCCATCCAGCACCGACTGGTCGTAGAGAATAGCGCGGAAGCTGAGCGTCCCCGTGCTGGCGTACAGGTAGGCGATGCCGAGCAGCATGATCACATCGGCGACGCGGGTGGTCATGAAGGCTTTGATCGCCGCTTCGTAGGCGATTTTCTTCTCGAACCAGAAGCCGATCAGCGCGTAGGAGCAGAAGCCCATCACTTCCCAGCCGACGAACAGCAGCAGCAGGTTATCCGCCACCACCAGCGTCAGCATCGCGCCCGCGAACAGGGCGATCAGGCTGAAGAAGCGCGACTGGCGCGGGTCGTGCGCCATGTAGCCGATGGAGTAGATGAAGATCATGGTACACGCCAGCGGAACCATGACCAGCATAATCACGGTCAGCGGGTCGACCAGCACGCCCATACGGAACGCCGTCAGCCCGGTATCGAACCAGTTCAACCCGCTGGTGAGGACTTCCTCGCCCAGATGCTCGACGGCGAAGGCGTGCCCGATGACCACCACCGCGATCAGCCACGCGAACAGAATGCCGACCATGCCGACGGTGACGCTGACGACGCGGCTGCGCGTCGTGGCGACCGGCACCAGCATCCCCCCGTAATTCGGGTGATGCCCGCCGTATTCCTCGCTTGTCGCCGGGATCAGTTTACTGCGGTTGGTCAGCAGCGTGATGATCAGGAACGCCAGCAGCGGTCCCACCGGGATCAGCCAGGCGAGGTTGTTCGGGTCACTCACAAAGGCGTTCAAATCCATCCAGTTTTTCCTCGTCAGAGGGGGAGTTAAAGGTTAAAAGTTAAAAGTGATACCCGCTTGCAGTTTTCAACTTTTAACTGTCCTTACCTTTAACTTTTTCCCCTAGCCCTTGAGCAGATTCACGTCTTCCACAATCACCGACCGCCGGTTGCGGTAGATGGCAATGATGATCGCCAAGCCGACCGAGGCTTCGGCGGCGGCGATGACGAACACGAACGCCGCGAACACCTGCCCGGCGATCAGTTCCGGCGCGCCATAGCGCCAGAAGGCGATCAGGTTGATGTTGACAGCGCTCAGCATCAGCTCGACGCTCATCAATATCGCCACAGCGTTACGCCGCGCCAGCACGCCGTAGATACCGATACAGAACATGGCGGCGGCGACGAGCAGGTACATCCATAACGGAACCATAAAAAACCCCCAGTACCGAGTGCTAAGCACAAGAAGTTAAAAGTAAAAACAGTTAAAGGTTAAAAGTAAACGCCAGATGCCGTATTTACTTTTAACTTTCCTTACCTTGAACTTTCAACTTCACTTGCGGTTAGTCCTCGGTGTCTCTCGCAATCACAATCGCGCCGATCATCGCGCCCGTCAGCAGCAGCGAAGCGACTTCGAACGGCAGCACGTACTGGCTGCCATCGACCAGCGCCACGCCCAAATCCTGGGTCGTCGCCACTTCGTCGCTCACCGGCTGGCGGCTCTGGGTCCCGTTCTCGCCCCACACGGGCAGAATGACGGCGACCGTCAGCAGCGCAAACAAAAGAGCGCCGACCACAGCGCTCAACCACCACTGCCGGTTGAATAATTCGCGCATGGAAGTCATGCTGCGCGTGAGCATCACGGCGAAGATGATCAGGATGGCAATCGCGCCGATGTACACCATGACCTGCACCACCGCGATGAACGGCGCGCTCAGCAGGACGAAGAACCCCGCCCCGCCGAACAGGCTGACAATCAGAAACAGCGCGCCGTGAATCAGGTTGCGGCTGGCAACGACGCCGATCGCGCCGCCAAGCGTCAGGATGGAAAAGATGAAAAAGGCTATCGTCTGGGCATTCAACTCTAGCATCAAACGTCTCCTGGATGCGCGCGTCCAGCCTGCGCACATACGTGTACAACTAATGCGCGACGACGATGGCGCGCTCTTCTTCAGCCGGCTCCTGCGCGGTCTCGGCGAGGCGTTCGCGCCGCCCGGCGTTGCGCAGCAGCGTCACCACCCCGGCGACCAGCGCGAGATTGCCCGCCAGCAGCACGAGCGTCTGCGGCAGGTGCGCGACAAAATCGGTGCTGCCCGGTTCAGGGTTCCAGCCGAGCGCCTTCGTAATCTGCAGCAGGAAGGCAACAATCAGCACATTGACGATGGAAATCGGGACAAGGAATTTCCAGTTGAAGCCCATCATCTGGTCGATACGGACACGCGGAATGGTCGCGCGCAGGATCAGCGACGGGATGTAGACGATGAAGGTCTTGACCATCAGCCAGACGAAGCCGAGGAACGGCACTTCTTCCGCCCAGGGACCGACCCACCCGCCCAGGAAGATCACCGTGAACAGCAGGTTGGCGGTGAAGGCGTGCATGAACTCGTTCGCCATGAACAAGCCAAACTTCATGCCCGAATATTCGATGTTGTACCCGGCGACCAGCTCGGATTCCGCTTCGATCAGGTCGAAGGGCGCGCGTCCGGTTTCGGCGAGGTTGGAAATGTAGAAGATGAGCGCCGAAACGAACGCCGGAATGATGAACCACATGCCGGTCTGGGCGCGCACGATATCCTGCATCCCCAGGCTGCCCGCCAGCAGCACCGGGACGAGCAGCGCCAGCACCATCGGCACTTCGTAGCTGACCAGCGCCGCGATCACGCGGAACGAGCCGAGCAGCGCGTACTTATTGTTGCTCGACCAGCCGGACATCATCACCGCCAGCGTGCCGATTGAGCCGACGGCGACGAAGTACAGCAAGCCGAGGCTCAGGTCGACGCCGACGTGGATCGGGCTGAAGGGGATGACCGCCCAGATCAGCGTCGTCGACAGCACCGCCACAATCGGCGCGAGGTTGTAAATCAGCCGGTCTGCGCCCGCGGGGGTGATGTCTTCCTTGAGGATGAGCTTGACGGCGTCGGCGATGTTCTGAAACAGCCCGAAGGGACCCACGCGGTTGGGACCCAGACGATCCTGCACGCGCGCCGCGATCTTGCGCTCGAACCAGATCAGGATGATGACCAGCACCAGCGGGAACAGCGAGACCAGCACCACGCCGATCAGGATCGAAATGAACTGGGCAAGCCCCGTATCCATTCCCCCGGCAGCCAGACAGGGCGCTAAGGTCGAAAGTACGTCAACACACATAATCGCTCCTCGAACCTATGCCCATTCCAGCGCATTTTTGCGCCAGGCGTAGATCAGCGCGTCGGCGAGCAGGAAGATGAACAGCAAGCCAGCGCCGAAGGCGAAGAAATCCAGTTGATTGTAGGCGAGTGCCCAGGGGAACAGGAAGATCAACTCCACGTCGAAGACGAGAAAGACCAGCCCGTAGATGTAGTACTGCACCTTGAACTGAACCCACGTATCCCCGACCGTCTCGACGCCGCACTCGTAAGTCTGCATCTTGATGGCATTGGCTTTGCGCGGGCGGAAAATCCAGGAGATCGCCAGGGGCGCGGCGGGAAGTACCCAGGCGATTGCCATGAAAACGCCTATGAACGCCCACTCATTGACTACACTCATCGGAGTCGCCACCTTCCAGCAAGGGTTGTCGCGCGGATGCAGCGATGCGCCAACCCATAAAATTGAGTACTTGTACCGTTTGTGATAAACGGAGCTAGTATAGCATCTGGGATGTATTCCCGCAAAGGTCTGTATCACTGGATTTCCCCCAGACCGCGCGCGATTGTAACACATGCGCCCCGCTCTACCAACGAACGGCTCGCTATCCGAGCCATGTTTCGCTGCGACACGTGCAAGCGGCTGTCAATCGTCGGGCGCACGTCCATTCCCGGCGCGAACCTCTGCTATAATCACCGGCTGGACACAGCGGGAGGATCATGGTCAGCATCGGGACGCCATCGGCAGAAGCCTGGGACGCATTCGTCGCCGCGCAGCCGCGCGCCCACGTTTTGCAGCAGTCGGCATGGGGCAGCCTGAAAGCCGCCTACGGCTGGGGCGTCGAACGGGTTACGCTGGCGGACGGTGAGCGCATCGTTGCAGGCGCGCAGCTTCTGTTCCGAGTGCTGCCCTTCCGGCTCGGCACGATGGCTTACCTGCCGATGGGCGGCTACGTAACAAGCGACGATCTGTGGTCGCCATTATGGAGCGCGGTCGATCAATGCGCCAAGCGTCACCGCGCTGCCTTCCTGAAGTGGGAGCCGGGCATTTACCGCGATCAGCCTGAACCGGACTTCGGGCGCTTCCGGTTTCAACCCAGCACCCAGACCATCCAGCCGCCGCGCACCATCCTGATCGACATCGCCGGCGACGACGACGCGATCCTCGCCCGCATGAACCAGGGAACGCGCCGCAAAATCCGCCAGAGCCAGAAGAACGGCATCCGATACTACGAAGCCGGACGCGACGATGTGACGAAATTCAACGCTATGATGCAGACGACCGGGTCGCGCAACGAATTCGGCGTCCACGCGCCGGGGTACTACCAGCTTGCCTATGACTTGTTCGTGCCGCACAGCGCCGCGCTGATCCTGGCGGAACACGAGGGCGACCCGCTCGCCGGGATCATGGTGTTCGCGGCTGGAACGACGGCGTGGTATCTGTACGGCGCGTCGTCCAACCAGAAGCGCAACCTGATGGCGGCATACGGCGTCCAGTGGGAAGCGATCCAGTGGGCGAAGCGGCGCGGCTGCACGGTGTACGATCTGTGGGGCATCCCCGACGAGGACGCCGCGACGCTCGAAGTCCAGTTCGAGCAGCGCTCGGACGGCTTGTGGGGCGTATATGGCTTCAAGCGCGGCTGGGGCGGCGAAGTCGTGCGCTCGG
>JADLHH010000254.1 GCA_020848855.1 Anaerolineae bacterium
CGCTGTCGCATCTTCCTGAACGCGAACGGTGTCCTGCAAGGCACGCACGGCATCGACCAATATGGCGAGCTTTCCGACGAACACGCGCTCTGCATCACCGACAGCGCACACTGGATCGCCCGTATCAGCGAGGCAGCCCGTTCCGGCGCGAACTGGATAGCAATCGCGGATGCCGATTTCGAATGGGACGCGCCGCCTGCCGCCAGCAGCGGTTGGATCGCGCTGACGCCGCTGCGCTCTGGCGACCGGCTGATCGGCGTATTTGTCAACGACTGCTCCAGCAGCGAATGCGCCCTCGACCCGGAGATTCAGGAAACGGTCGCGGTTTTCGGGTCGCTGCTGGCGTTGATCATCGAGCAGAAACGGGCGAAGCTCGCCGCCGCGTCGACTGCGCCGGGCGATCTGTTCACACGGCTGATCCACGCCAGCCCCATGCCTATCGTGGTCATCGCCCTGCACGACAACGTGTTCCTCGACGTCAATGCGCGCTATCTCGAATTGATGGGCTACACCCGCGACGAGCTGATCGGTCGCTCGCTTTCGGACAGCAGTATGCCGCTCAGCCCGGAAGAAACGGAGCGGATCGCGGCTGCCCTGCGCGGGAAAACCACAGTGCGCGACTTTGAAACCATGCTGCGCACCCGCAGCGGCGAAATGCGCAGCGTGCGTCTGTTCGTCGAACGGGTGCAGCTCAACGACAGGACGTGCGTCGTCGCCATGATCGACGATTTCACCGACCGGCTGCACGCGGAAAAAGCGCTCAGCGAAGGGCGCTCGCTGCTGCGCACGGTGATCGACACCCTGCCCGACTACATTTTCGCCAAAGACCTGAACGGTCGCTTCATCATGAGCAACGCGGCGCACGCCCGCGCCGCCAACGTGCTGGACCCGGACGCCTTTATCGGCAAAGAGGCGTCGGATTTCTTCCCGGAAGACCTCGCCGCCCAGTTCGACGCCGACGACCGCGAAGTGCTGCGCACGGGCACGCCGTCACTGAACATGGAGCGCATGACCCAGAACGGCGCAAATAACCCGATCATCGTGTCGACCACCAAAGTCCCGCTGCGCGATCCGCACGGGAATATCGTCGGGCTGGTTGGGATCAGCCGTGACATTACGGCATACAAGCGGGCGCAGGAGGCGCTGCAAAAGGCGCACGACGGGCTGGAGGAGCGCGTGGCGCAGCGCACGGCGGAGCTTCTGGAAGCCAACGCCCTGCTCAAGCAGCAGATCATCGAGCGCCAGCAGGCGCAGGAAGCGCTGGCAGCCGAGCGCAACCTGCTGCAAACGCTGATCGACAACCTGCCCCACGCTATCTACGCCAAAGATGCCCAAGCCCATATCATCATCAGCAACAACTTCAACGCGCTGATGATGGGCGCGCGGTCGACCGAAGCCGTGATCGGCAAGACCGATTTCGATTTCTTCCCGAAGGCGATGGCAGAGAAGTACTACGCCAACGATATGGCAGTCCTGCGCACCGGGCAGCCGCTGATCAACAACGAGGAAATGTTCCCGGCGCTGGGACAGTACCTGATGACGAGCAAGTTTCCGCTGTACAACTCGCGCGGGGCAATCATCGGGCTGGTCGGCGTCGGGCTGGACATTACCGAACGCAAACGCGCCGAAGAAGCGCTGCGACAGGCGCACGACCAGCTTGAACAGCGCGTCGAGGAACGGACTGCCGAGCTGCGCGTCGCCAACGAAGAAGTCAAGCGCTTCGCCTACATCGTATCGCACGACCTGCGCGCGCCGCTGGTCAACATCAAGGGATTCTCCAGCGAGCTTAAGTTGTCGCTGGCGGTGATCGAAGATGCGCTGAAATCGACATCCCCACACCTGAACGAAGCGGACGCCGCGCGCGTCGCGCAGGCATTGGATCAGGATATCCCCGAAGCGCTCGGCTTCATCCGGGCGTCGGTCGAACGCATGAATTACCTGATCAACGCGATCCTGAAATTCTCGCGCCTGGGCGAGCGGACACTTCAGCTTGAATCGATTCAGACCGCCGACCTCGTCCGCACGATCATCCGGTCGCTGGGGCACCAGATCGCCGCGCACAAGACCAGCATCACGATTGGCGACCTGCCGGATATCGTGGCGGATCGCCCGGTGATGGAACAGGTCTTTGGCAACATCCTCAGCAACGCCGTGCTGTATCTCGACCCGGCGCGTGCAGGTGAAATCCGCATCACCGGGGAAAACATGGCAGGCGAGACCGTCTTCCACATTCAGGACAATGGTCGCGGCATCGCCGACGACGACCGAGGCAAAGTGTTCGAACTGTTCCGGCGCGGGAGCGACGTGTCTGCGCCCGGCGAAGGCATGGGACTCGCCTACGTGCAGGCGCTCATCCGCCGCCACGAGGGACGCATCTGGTTCGACTCGCAGCCGGGGATCGGGACGACATTCTCGTTCGCCATCCCATACCGCGAGATCGAGGAACTCGTCCATGCCTGAGCCGCCACGCCTTCTATTACTTGCATCCCATCGAAACCGGAGTGTTGATCCATGCAGCTAACCTTCGAAAAAACACCCCGCGTCCTGTACATCGAAGACGATCGTGGACTGGCGCTCCTGCTGAAGAAGCGGCTGGAGCGTCAGGGCTTCGAAGTCGACCTTGCCGTCAACGGCGAGGAAGGGCTGAAGCTGTTCGACCCGGAAAACCACGACGTGATCGCCGTCGACCAGAATATGCCGGATCTCGACGGACTCGACGTGATCAAGACACTCACGTCCTATAACCCAATCCCGCCAATCGTGATGATCACGGGAAATGGCGACGAGCGCGTAGCGGTCGAGGCGATGAAGCTGGGCGCACGTGATTACATCGTCAAGGATATGGACGGCGGGTATCTGGAACTGATGCCGTCGGTGCTGATGCAGCTTCTCGCCCACCAGCGGCTGCTGGGCGAAAAACGCGCCGCCGAAGAAAAGCTGCGCGACAGCGAAGGGCGCTATCGCAGCCTGGTCGAGCTTTCCCCGGACGGCATTGTCGTGTACCGTGACGACACCATCGTCTACGTCAACGAAGCGGCGGTACGCTTGCTGCAGGCGGCAAGCGCCGGCGACCTGCTCGGCGAACCGGTGGCGACCGTCATTCACCGAGACTGCTTTGAGATGGTGTGGAGCCACCTGCAGCGGACACAGATCGATGGCGAGCAGGTGCGGCTGCTGGAAGGCACGATGTGCCGCGTGGACGGGCATCAGGTCGATGTCGAGATCATGGCAGCCCCGATTGTTTTCGAACACGCTCCCGCGACCCAGATGATCCTGCGCGACGTGACCGAGCGCAAGCGCGCCGAAGAAGCCCAGCGCGAGACGGAAACTCTGCGAATCGCGCTCGAAAAAGAGAAGGAACTGAGTGACCTCAAGACGCGGATGATGGTCACGATTTCGCACGAATTCCGCACGCCGCTGACAATCGCCTACTCGTCTGCCGAACTGCTCGAACGCTTACAGGATCGCATGAAGCCGGAACAGCAAACCGGGCATCTGCGCCGCATCGAGGCACAGATCAAGCGGCTGACGCAGATGGTCGATGACGTGTCGATGGTCTTTCATTCGACGTTCGAGCGCATGATGGTGAACACCGAGCTAACCGACCTGCGTGAACTGAGTCGGCTTGCCGTCGCGCAGTTCGATAGCGATGAACAGCCGCGCCCGCGTATTCAGACCAGCATAGACGACGATCTCTCGCCAATGCTGATCGATCCGGCGCGCATCCGATACGTGCTGACGAACCTGCTCTCCAACGCGCTCAAGTATTCCAGCCCCGATACGGACGTTCTGCTGTCCATCGTCTGCCGGGGATCGGGAGTCCTGATCCAGATCGTCGATCACGGGATCGGCATTCCTGCCGAAGAACAGGCGCGCATCTTCGAGCCGTTCTATCGCGCGCGCAATGTCGGCATGGTCGGCGGGACGGGGCTGGGGTTGAGCATCGTCAAGGATATCGTCGAGGGGCACCGGGGCATCATCCGCATCGAAAGCGAAGTCAATAAGGGGACGAGCGTGTCGGTGTTCCTGCCGCAGCAGTAAATTCCTGGGGCTGAAAAGTGAAAGAGGCTGTCGCGGTGACAGCCTCTTTTGTTATGTCTGCAAGCCGCTACTGATACAGCAGCGGGGCGATGGTTTCATCTTCCATATTGGTCGCATCGTACCAGTGGGAGCCAGTGTCGATAGTCGTCGGCAGGGTTTCGCCGCGAATCGCTATGACCGCCGCCACAACTGTCTTGTAGCCGATACCGATCGGGTCCTGGGTGATCGCGCCCGCTTCCGTGCCGGCTGCGATCGCGTCCAACTGCTGCTGACCGGAGTCGTAACCGATGACGACAATTTCGCCTTCACGTCCCAGTTCGGTCACGCCATTCAGCACACCAATGATCGAGCCTTCATTCGCGCCGAAGAAGCCTTTGAGGTCCGGGTGCGCCAGGATGATCGCCTTCGCCAGGTCGGTCGAGCGGAGCTGGTCGCCGCCGCCGTACTGCGTGTCGACAATCGTGATGTCGGGATAGGCTTCGGCAATGCGGTCGGTGAAACCAGCGACGCGGTCAATACCGGTGCGGCTGGTCTGGTCGTGGGCGATAATTGCGACTTCGCCCGCGCCACCAATCAGTTCCGCCATCTTGTCGGCAGCCAGCGCGGCAGCCGCGACGTTGTCGGTCGAAGCGGTCGCCAGCGGGATGTCGCTGTCAACGCCGGAGTCGAACGCAATAACCGGAATACCCTCGTCCTGCGCCTGCTGGAGCAGCGGAATGGCAGCCTGGCTGTCCAGCGCCGCAAAGCCGAGCGCCTGCGGGTGCTTGTCGAGCGCGGTCTGGAGCATATCCATCTGCTTGTCGACCATCGCCTCGGTCTCGGGTCCTTCGAACGTGATGGTCACGCCGCAGTCTTCAGCCGCCTGCTCGGCGCCGGCTTTCACCGCCTGCCAGAACTGGTGCTGGAAGCCCTTGGAAATGAGCGGAATGTAGACTTCCTGCGCCGACATTTCCGCCTTGACTTCTTCAGTGCAGTAGTCCGCCGGGAACTCCGGTGTGGCTTCGGGCGTCGCTTCCTGCATGAACGCGGCGTTGACGCTCAACAGCAGCGCTGCGAGCATAAAAAGTGAGAATGCAAATTTCCTCGATTTCATGACAAACTCCTGTTGCAATCAACACTTAAACAAAAGTTGAGAATACAGCTAACGAAAGCAAAACCGCCTACGACTCGGGAACTATCGCCCTCCTTTCCAAATCGCAGCCGCCGAAGAGCCGCATCACTTGCGCCGACGGACAATATCGAGATAAACGGCGACGATGATGATCGCCCCGGTGACTACCGTTTGCCATTCCTGCGGAACCGAGAGGATGCGCAGCCCATTCGTCAGCACACTCATAACGAACGCGCCGATGATCGTGCCCAGGATCGTCCCTTCGCCGCCTGCCAGCGATGTACCGCCGATCACGACGGCGGCGATAGCGTCCAGCTCGTAGCCCTGCCCCAGCGCCGGCTGCGCCGAATTCAACCGCGCCGCGATCAAAACGCCGCCCAAGCCGGCGAACAAGCCGCACAGCATGTACACCAGCGTCTTCCACAGGTCGACGTTGACGCCCGACAGGCGCGTCGCTTCTTCGTTGCTGCCCAGCGCGAAGGTGTAACGCCCAAGAACGGTTCGTGTCAGGATGAGGCTGCCGATGATCGCCGCGCCAAACATGATCAGCACGATGTTGGGAATTTCCAAGCCGATGACAGGAATCGTCAGAAAGGACCCCATAGCTATCGGACGGAAATCGGGCGCGCTGTTGAAGTAGATCGGCTTCAACCCGGAGATGATCAATGCCAGCCCTTTGGCGACGTACATCATGCCGAGCGTGACGATGAACGGCTGAATCTTCATCTTGGAGATGATCAAGCCGTTGATGAGTCCTGCCAGCATCCCCGTTCCCACGCCGCCGAGAATGCCCACCACCACCGGCATCTGCCAGTTGGTGATGAACACGGCGGTCATGACCGCCGAGAGGGTCATCACCGTGCCGATTGACAGGTCGATACCGGCGGTGATGATGACGAAGGTGACGCCCAGCGCCAGCACGCCGTTAACGGCGGTAGCGATCAGGATGCCGACGATATTGCTCGGCTGTAGAAAGTTGGGCGACGCCAGTGAAAAGCCGACGAACAGGATGATCAGCGCGGCGAATGCCAGCAGCCGCTGCGTTGCATCCGAACGGAAAAACGAACCAGAGGTTGCTGTTCTTCGAGGCAGGTTTATATCCATGATTCCAGCATTCCCAAATTCACTATATGGAAGCGCGGACGACATCGCCGCGCTGCGTGGCAAGCTGCATAATCTTTTCCTGCGTCGCCTCAGCGGCGCTGAGTTCGCCCGTAATTCGCCCCTCGCACATCACGACGATGCGATGGCTCATACGGAGAATTTCCGGCAGTTCGGACGATATCATGATGATCGCCTTGCCCTGGTGCGCCAGTTCGTTGAGCAGACGATAGATTTCGCTCTTGGCGCCCACGTCGATACCGCGCGTCGGCTCATCGAATATCAGGATACCGGTGTCAGCGGTCAGCCACTTGGCGATAACGATTTTCTGCTGGTTGCCGCCGGACAGATTCTTGACC
>JADLHH010000255.1 GCA_020848855.1 Anaerolineae bacterium
CTGATCAGCACGAGATGATCGTTGGCGCGAAGTTCGGTCGACCCCCTGGGCACGATCACTTCGTCATCGCGGATGATGCAGGCGATTAATGAGCCTTCGGAAAGCTCCAGTTCGATCAGCGACTTCCCGATAGCGGGGGAATGGGCGTCCAGCCGCACGTCGGTGACATTGATACGCCCTTTCGCCAGCGGCATCAGTGCCGTAATGTCCTCGAAGTTGGTTTCCTGGTCGAGAATCGAGCCGATAATGCGAGTGGCTGAAAAGGCGGTTGAAACGCCGAGCTGCTTGAAGACTTCTTCGTTATCCGGGTCGTTGACGAGGGCGATAGTGCGGGGAACCCGGAACATTTTCTGCGCGATCTGGCAGGCAATCAGGTTGTCCTGGTCGTGGTTTGTCATCGCCAGCAGTGCATCAGCCTGGCGCGCGCCAGCTTCTTCGAGGCGGTGGACGTCCGTGCCGTCACCGAACACGACGGTCGCTTTGGTCTGCTGGGCAATTTCACGGCTGCGGAGCGGATCCCGGTTGATGACCGTGACGTGATATTTGCGGCGTACAAACTGTCGCGCCAAAAAATAGACAGTTTTGCTGCCGCCAATGATGATAATGCGCACGGCTGACTATCCTAACACTTTGAGGAAGGCGTCGGTCGAGAGTTTGGTTGGGCTGATGGTGTCGATGCCGAAATCGCGGTAGATCTCCTCGCGGCGCGGGTCGAAGACGCGCGCGACGACACGGGGGACATTGAACACCTTGCGCGCAACTTGGGCAACCATGAGGTTGATGTTATCAGAGGTGGTCGTGGCGAAGAGGTAATCCGCCTGCTCGATATTAGCTTCCTTGAGGATGTGAAATTCGATGGCATCGCCAATCAGTTTGAAACCGCTGAAATCGACGGTGAGCTTGTCGAAGGCGATCTCTGTCTGGTCGATGACGACGACGCGGTGCCCATAACCACTAAGGCGATTTGCCAGCGCGCCGCCGAGACGACCACAGCCGACAATAACAATATGCTGTGTTTGTGTCATAGTGCTGAATCGTGCTTCTGCAACCGGACCAAATGACTTTTCATCAGTCTAGCGGCGGGTCGTGAACAGGTCAATTGAAACCGGAGAATCTTGATATTTTCTTGATGTGGAGAACGCACTTTTCAGGGAAAAAGCGAACGACCCCCTGATGCACAGCGGGTCGTTCGGCGGCGTGGTTAGGATGAAACGAGCAGGCGTTAGTGGGCGGCGGCTGGCTGGGTAATGCCGTCGAGCGTGTGCGCCATCTGCGCCATGATCGCGTCCAGCGAGCGTTTTTCCTGCTCGGTCAGGTACTGGTTGTGCGCCCGGCTGACGGTCTCGATCTTCAAGCCTGCCTGCTGGCGCACGTACTTCGCTGAAACGGGGTAGCCCCGGTGAATCGCCATATCGACGGCGGCAAGCTGCTGCTGCACGGCTGCTGCCTGTGGGTGTGTCGGGTTGGCGCACAGCCAGACGACAGGTTCGGGGTAAAAGTTCGCGGCGATGCCGCAGTAGCCGCTGCCGCCCTGTTCCAGCGAAAAGAGCAGGGAGGTTGTATCGGCGTTGAAGAACTTGAGCGGTGTTCCGGCAGCGGCTTTGATCTTCGCCGCGATCTCCCCGGTGCGGCAGGTCGTATCCTTCAGGCAGAAAAAACGCCCCGTTTGGGCTGCCCACGCCAGCGTTGGCGCAGGGATCAGGCGGTGGTACGGGTCGGGGCATTCATATAAGCCCAGCGGAGTTTCACCTGTGCCTGCCAGCACCGTATCGAGATTCTGCCGCCACGCCTCGTCCGAGTCACCCGGTTCGCTGATGCACGAGGCGATCACGATCACTGCTTCCACGCCGAGGTCAGCGATCTGTTTGATCGTCTCGACCTGATCCCGAATGCTTCCGCCGAATGTCCCCGGCGCGATCACCGGGAGTCGTCCAGCAACGCGCCCGATGACGTACTGTCCCAACTTCAGGCGTTCTTCGGTGCTCATCTTGAACATTTCGCTGGACTGCCCCAGCACCAGCAGCCCTGCCACCCCGGACTCGACATACCATTCGATCAGCGCGTCCAGCCCTTTCCAGTCAATCGAACGATCCCCGGTCAATGGGGTGATGATGGCGGGCCAGACGCCGTTGGGCAGGTTGGGCTGGGTCATGGGGTTTGCAACTCCTTGAGCATTGCTCAGTTGTCAGAAAGCGGTTCCGGGTGTTCCGGCAGACCGCGCATCTCCAGATTATCCCCACAAGTCGGCGGTTCTGTCCACCCGAAACGCCGCGCAGTTTGCGGTTTGTAGCACGGATGATCAGAGCGGCACGTCACCTGCGCATCACTGTTGCTAGACCGGGTGTTCCGGCGGGTGAAGCTGTGCCGTCAGCCCGCCATCGACGTAGAATACCTGCCCGGTGATGTACGCCGCGTCCGGGGAAGCCAGAAACGCGACCATAGCCGCGACATCTGCTTCTCGCCCCGGCTTGCGCAGCGGAATCAGCGCCGCCTGCTTTTGTACGCGTTCCTCCGGCGTGTTGGCGCGTGGCGTGTACCCCGGCGCGACCGCATTCACGCGAATGCCTGCTTCACCCAGGTCAATCGCCAGCACCCGCGTCATCGAATCCAGTGCGCCTTTGGTGACGCCATAGGGCAGCCCCGGAAGGTGCGCGCGCAGCCCGCCCACCGAACTCACGTTGATGATGCTCCCGTCGCCCGCTGTCCGCATCACTTCGGCGGCGCGCAGGGCGCACAGCAGCGGCGCGCGAACGTTCACCGCTAGCTGCTGGTCGATCATTTCCCGGTTGAGCTTCACCGACGCGACTCGACGCAGGTCGGCAGCGTTGTTCACCAGCACGTCGATGCCGCCATAGGCTGCCAGTGCCCGGTCAAACAGGCTGTCGATCAACGCGGTGTCGCTCAAATCGCCTGCCAGCGCCAGTGTATCTGCGCCTTCGTCGCGCAGGGCTGCTGCGGTTGCCGCCGTTTCCTCCGCGTCCAACCCGTGAACCACGACCCGCATGCCCTCCCGCGCCAGCCGCGCCGCAATTGCCGCGCCAATGTTGCGGCTTGCGCCGGTCACCAGCGCGACTTTCCCCTTCAGTTCCGGGTAGCGGGCGGGCAGCGAGCGGTACAGTTCGGCAAGCAAGGTCATTGAGCGTCTTTTCCTGTGAGCAGCCGGAAAATCAGCGCCGAATCGTAACCCGTGCGCGGCGTTCCGGCAAAGCGATGTTTGGCAGGGGGTTGCTGTGAGGGTTGAGGGCGGGAAACCAGTGTCTCCCGCCCTTGAAGTTGATGGGGTTATTGCTGCGTCTTGCTGCGGCGCAGGCTCAGAGCGCGGTGGAGCGGGTCGAGCATCTTGTAGGCGACAGGCACGACGATCAGCGTCAGCAGCGTGCTGCTGAACAACCCGCCGATCACGACCGTGCCGAGTTCCGACGCGATGATTGCTCCGTGCGAAAGCCCGACCGCCAGCGGCACCAGCGCGAAGATGGTCGCCAGCGCCGTCATCAGAATTGGACGCAGGCGGCGGTTGCCCGCTTCGATCAGCGCGTCGTGCGTGTTCATGCCGCGTTCGCGCTGGTTGCTTTGCACCCGGTCGATCAGCACGACCGCGTTGGTCACGACGATGCCGATTAGCATCAGCAGACCGATCAGCGCCGAAATTCCCAGCACCCGGTCGGTCAGCGTCAGCAGCACCGCCGCGCCCATCGGCGCGACGACGATGCTCAGGATGATGTCCAGCCAGTGAACGACTGACCGGAAGGTGATGATCAGGATGAGAATGACGATCGTGATGGCGATCACCATCGCGTTCGCCAGCCCTGCGAAGCCTTCGGTTTGCTGGCTGGACTGGAAGCCTTCGCTCACGGTGATGCTGTCCGGCAGGTTCGGCATCGCCAGCACTGCCGCTTTCGCCAGCGCGGTCACGCCCAGAGTGTCCTGGGTTTCCAGTTCACCCGTGAAGCTGAGCGCCGACTGTCCATCGACGCGAATATACGTCGTTGGGGCATCAGCGCCGCCTGCTCCGGCGGTGGCAAGGCTGCTGCTGGCATTCGCCAGCCCTTCGACGTTGTCCAGCGTGGCGATCACATCGGCGTTCAGCGCCTCTAGCTCGTCTCGCGGTCCAGCCAGCACCAGCGAGAAGCCGCCGAAGCCCTGTTCACTCAGCGACGCCGCTGACACCGTCACGTTCCCCGCGCCGAAGGTCGCTTCGGCGATCTCGCGCACCTGTGCTGTCAGCGTGTCCAGTTCATCCTGGCTGGCGACGGCAATCGTCACCGTTCCGGCGTTTTCGCTGATCGACCCCGGTCCCAGAATCAGGCTTTCCAGCCCGCCGCCCCCGCCAATCGAGGTTTGCATCGTACCCAACTGCTCGGCGGGGATGCTGCTGTGAACCGCCTCCTCGAACTGTTCGGTCAGCGCGTTGGTATCGGCGATTTTCGTCCCCGGTGGCAGCGTGAACGATACGCTGATCTGCGGTTCACCAAACGAGGGCAGGAACGCCTGCGGGCGCGTCCCGAACAGCGCTCCGCCCACCACCAGCGACAGCGCGGCTATCCCCAGCACGATCAGCCGGTGGGAACGGCTTGACAGCGCCCAGCGCAGCGCCGGCTGGTAGAGTCGTTCCAGCCAGCTTTCGTGTTCCTCGCTGATTTCGCGGTTATCCAGCAGCAGGTATGCCAGCACGGGCACGACCGTGATCGCCACGATGAACGAGGACAGCAGCGCGTAGGTCACTGCCAGCCC
>JADLHH010000256.1 GCA_020848855.1 Anaerolineae bacterium
AGTCGCCCGCGCGCTTCCGCCGCCTGAATCAGCCGGACGTTCTCGTGCAGGGCAGGTGACATCGGCTTTTCGAGCAAGATGTCATAGCCCGCGTTGAGCGCCGCCAGCGTCGATTCGGTGTGCATCCGATCCATCGTCGCGTTGATCAGCACGTCGCCCAGCTTGCCCGCGCCGACCAATTCCTGCCAGCCTGCAAAGCAGTTTTCCGGCGCGATATCGTGCATCCCGGCGAACTGTGCGCGGCGGTCGGGGCGCGGTTCGGCAACGGCGACGATTTGCATTTCCTGCGGGTAGCGCAGCGCGAACGAGCCGTAGACGCTGCCGCGCCCACCCGCGCCGAGGACGACGGCGTTCAGTGGTGCCATATTCAGGTTGCTCCAGTCTTATTCTTCGTTCAGATAAAGCTGCCGCGCTCGTACAAGATTGGCGAGGCTGTCGGTCAAGCCGCCGGGGCGGTTGCGCGCCAGCCACAGCGCCCGCTGCTCGGCGATGATCGCGTCGAGTTCGGCGAGCAGGTCGGCTTTGCTGGTGCTGGTATCGCCCATTTGCAGCAGGGCGCGGCGCGCGCCGTGTTTCAGCATCCGCGCCGACTGGCGAAACTCGCGCTTGATCAGGTCGGCGTCCGGGCGGTTGATCTGCGCCCGGTCGAGCGGCTGCATCACGTCGTCGACGTATTCGAGCGTCGCGTACATATTTTCGGCGAGCAGGGCATTGGT
The DNA here is from genome assembly GCA_020848855.1 of Anaerolineae bacterium. The sequence goes on from JADLHH010000256.1 coordinate 717, forward strand.
CTTCAGCGTCGCTTCGCCGTCGCCATAGAAGTGCCCCGGCTTCCAGCGGCGGCGCATGTCGTCCAGCGACATCGTGTAAATCCAGTGCAGGAAGCTGCCGTTGTGAATGGTCACGCCCGACTGCTGGTAGGCGTTGCCGAGATCGTAGGCGAGCCTGCCCATCACCCCGGCGCTGTCGGCGAAGGCAAAGGCGTCGAGCGCTGCGCGCAGGTCGAGTTTGTCGCCGCTGTGGGCGTTCCAACTGAGCGCCGCGCCGTAAGCGAAGCCCGCGTAGCTGACCGGTAGCTGCTGCCAGTGTCCCCGGTCGCCCCAGTCAGTGTTCAGCACGCCGACCGCACCGTGTTCCATCCCGTTATCGATGGCGCTGCGGATGTTGCCGAGCATGTTGTCGGTGCGCCCGCTTAGCGTGACCCAGCTTGACGTGCCGGGACAGACGTAGAACGGAATCCCCGACCGGGCGAACAGCGCCGACTTTTCGGGGAAGGGGTGATTGGCTTCGTAGCCCCATTCGAGCGCGATTACGTCGTCGGGGATTTCCGGCACGAGGTCGGGGTACTGATTAATAATGTCGCCCCAGAACTGCATTGTGCGCCCGCGCGCCTTAACCCGCTCGTATATCTGAAGCAGGAAGTCGAGATAGACGCGCCCCTTGCCGCGCTCGGCGATAGCGCCGGCGCTGCGCCCGCGACCCAGATCGAACGTCTCGTCCGCGCCGACGTTGAACATGCGGCTGGTGAAGTTGGGCAGAAGCTCGTCGTACAGGCTTTCGAGCAGCTTGATCGACCCTGGCACGACCGGCGAAATGCTGAACGGCGCGTCTGCCCAATCCAGCACGACCGTCTCAGTCTCGGCGAGCGGCAGATAATCCGCGAATTTGAGCCAGCGGTGCATGTGCCCGAAGCTGTTCTGATTGGGCACGAGTTCGATATAGCGCTCGCGGCAGTAGGCGTCGAGTTCGAGGATTTCTTCGGCGGTGAACGGCGACGCCTGCGCCCACACCTTCGGGTGCTGGCGGTAGGCGAAGGTGTGTTCGGTATACAACTGGAACTGGTTGATCTTCAGCCCGGCGAGCCAGTCGATCAGGGCGCGGACGGTGTCCATCGTCGGCACTTTGTCGCGGCTGATATCCAGCATCACACCGCGCGCGGGGAAGTCCGGGTAATCCTCGATTTCGAGCAGCGGCAGCGCCGCGCCGTGTGTTTGCAGAAGCTGGATCAGCGTCGCCGCGCCGTAGAACGCGCCTGCCGGGTCATTGCCGGTGATGGTGATGCCGTCCGTCGTGATCGACAGCCGATAGCCTTCGGGGTGACCGGTACTCGCCAGCATGACGGTCACGAGTGCTTTGTCGCCCGCGCCGCCGACGATGGCGCAGTCCAGCCCGGCGTAATCACTGATCGTCGACTGGATGCGCCGTCCGGTGAACCATAATTCAGCGGCGGGGTCGGCTTGCAGGGCGATCAGCCCGGCGCGCAGGGAAAGGGTATCGCCCGTCCGCGAGAGCGAGCGCGGACTGGGGAGCAGGTTGAGTTGGGAAGTCATACAATCTCCAGATCGTGAGGCTGGTACGGTCGTTTCGGGTACATACCTTGATTATAGCCGGAGTGCGGTGATCGGGCAGATGGACGAACCAGGATATTGTGGTTTCAGTGATTGAGGGGAGGGGAAAAGCGGGGTGTTCCTCCCACTCCGTTGGATGTATTGCGGATTCCCGAAAGGCGTGTTAATTTCAAGCCATGATCAGCGTAAAGACGTGTGACCCAATGACCTGTCGGACGTGTGTGAACGACTTGTTTTCGAACCGGGGAGCGTGACGCAGGACGCTGGCGATTCTAAAGAGCTGACCTGCCCGGTTAGCTCTTTTTTGTTCTGACAAAAGGAGAGTTGTCCATGTTTTCACGGAAGCGGCAGCTTTTGTTTCTGGTATTGTCATTGGCGCTGGTGGCGATGACCGCCGCTCTGCCGACAGCGGCTCAGGGCGGGAGCACGCTGACGTGGTCGATTGAGGGCATCAACGATCTGCCTTCGCTCGACCCGGCAAAAGCCAGCGATTCGCAGGGTTTCACAGTCATTGGACTGCTTTACGGCGGGCTGGTGCGGCTGGATGGCGATCTGCGGGTCGTGCCCGACCTCGCTGAAAGCTGGACGGTCTCCGACGACGGGCTGACCTACACCTTCACGCTGCGCAGCAACGCCCGCTTCTCGGACGGCTCGGCGGTCACGCCAGACGACGTAAGCTGGTCGCTGGTTCACGCGCTCGACCCAAATACTGGCGGCTGGACGGGTCCGTATTATCTATACAACATCGTCGGCGCGCAGGACGTGATCGATGGGAACACGCTGGAGCTTTCGGGCGTGAGCGCCCCGGACGATCACACGGTCGTGCTGCAGATCAGCCAGCCATCGGCGTATTTCCTGAGCCAATTGACGTTCGGCAGCGCCAAGATCGTCTCGAAAGCCGCCGCCGAAGCCGACCCAACCGGCTGGGAAGCCGCGCCGCTGTCGAGCGGTCCGTTTATGGTGCAGGAATGGAATCACGGGCAGAACATCATCCTCGCGCCGAACCCGAACTACTGGCAGGTTCCGCAGATCAGCACGCTGACGATGCCGTTCATTCAGGACAGCGAGACCGCCTACCAGCTTTACCGCACGGGCGAACTGGATATCATGGGCAGCCAGCAGAACGGCGTGCCGTCGGTGCATATTCCTGAAGTCGAGTCGCTGCCGGACTTCCGGCAGGCGGCATCGTTCGTGGTGCGCTACGTAGGCTTCAACAACGTGATCGCGCCGTTCGACGACATGCACGTGCGCCGCGCCTTCGCGCTGGCGATTGACAAGGACGCGCTGGCGAATCAGGTGCTTGCCGGGACGGTCGTCCCAACTGACCGCATCCTGCCGATGGGCATCCCCGGCTCGGAACTGCCGGTCGCCGGGCTGCACTTCGACCCAGCCGCCGCCAAGGCAGAACTGGAAGCGGCGGGCGTCGCGCCGGAAGACCTGGGGACGATCAAGCTGACCTACGGCGTCGAGGGCGACAACGAGCGCGTGGTCACGGTGCTGCAGTCGATGTGGAAAGAAAATCTGGGAGTCGACGTGCAGTTGGAGCCGCTGGAACTGACAACCTTCAGCGCGCGCCTGAACGAGACCTTCGAGACGCCGGAAAGCGGTATCCAGTTCTACTACAGTGTATGGGGTGCGGATTACCCCGACCCGCAGAACTTCATTTCGCAGCAGCTTCGCACCGGCGTCGGCAACAACAACGGGCATTATTCGAACGCGGTGTTCGACTCTCTGGTCGACCAAGCTGATGTGATGACGGGCGATGTCGCGGCGCGGCTGCAGCTTTACAACCAGGCAGAGCAGATCGCCGTGAACGAAGTCGGCTGGCTGCCGCTGTTCAATCCTCGGCTGAACGTGCTGGTCAAGCCATATGTCGAGGGGATCGTCTTCTCCGGGCAAGGTCTGGTCATCCCCGATTATTCACTGCTGACCGGGCGTGCGTCGTAACGGAAAGTCTTAGCCAGAGGGCAGGTCTCAGACCTGCCCCTACCAATATGCATTGCGTGAAAGTCGTCGATGTCCAGACTGATCCTCCGGCGCCTGATTAGCCTGCCTTTTGTCATCTTCAGCATCACGTTCATCACCTTTCTGGTCGGCTACCTCGCTCCCGGCGACCCGATCCTGGCGATGATGGGCAGTCGCAACGACCCGGCGACGTATGAGCGCCTGCGCCACCTGTACGGACTGGATTTGCCCTGGTATCAACAATACTGGAATTACCTGTCCGGGCTGCTGCAAGGCAACCTCGGACTGTCGTTTCGGTATCAGGGACGCCCGGTGTGGGACATGATCAGCACTGGCGTGCCGGTATCGTTCGAACTGGGCATCACCGCTCTCAGCTTCAGCCTGACAATTGGTGTGCCGGTCGGTCTGTGGGCAGCGCTGCGCCAGAACTCGCTGTTCGACCGCGTGAGCATGACGCTGATGTTGATCCTGTTCGCCGTGCCGAGCTTTGTGCTGATCCCGGTGCTGCGCTGGATCAACTACCAGTTCTACCTGCGCGGGCTGCCATCGCTGCCGGTGGCGGGGTGGGGGCGCCCTGAACATTGGGTGCTGCCGGTGATCGTGCTGGCGGCGGCGAGCATGGGCTATATGGCGCGGCTGACGCGCAGCAGTATGCTCGACGTGCTGCGGCAGGATTACATCCGCACCGCCACTGCCAAAGGACTGCACGCGCGCCGGGTCTACTGGGTTCACGCTTTCCGAAACGCGCTGCTGCCGGTCATCACGGTCATCGGACCGTCGATTGCCTTTCTGGTGACCGGGGCCTTCGTGGGTGAGAACCTGTTCGCGATACCGGGGATCGGCTTTCTGTCGGTGCAGGCGATTTCACAGCGGGACTACCCGGTGATCCAGAGCACGACGGTGCTGCTGGCGGTGGCGGTCGTCGGCATGAACCTGGTCACCGATCTCCTGTACGGCGTGCTCGATCCGCGCGTCGTGCTGGAGAACTGACGATGCAGACGGGCGCTGCCATGCGACTCGCGCCCCGCCGGGTGGCGGTCCAGTTATTTATCCAGCGCTTTGCGGTAAACCGACTCGCCGTTGTCAGCCTGGTTGGGCTGATCACACTGGTGCTGGTCGCGCTGTTTGGTCCGGGGCTTCACGTGTACAGCGCCAACACGCCGGACTACAGCGCGATCAATGCGCTGCCGAGCGCGGCGCACTGGTTCGGGACGGATAACCTGGGGCGGGACACGCTTGCCCGGCTGATGATGGGGCTGCGCGTGTCGCTGCTGGTGGCGTTCTACGTCGAAGCGCTCAACATTCTGCTGGGAGCAACGCTCGGCTTGCTCGCCGGATACTACGGTGGGCTGATCGACGTGGTGGTGACGCGCGTCGCCGATATGCTGTTCGCGTTCCCCGGACTGCTGCTGGCGATTCTGATCGCCGCAACGTTTGGTCCCGCCGTCACGGCGCAGTTCGGCGGGATCGGTCGGCTGCTGCTGGTGGCGGGGTCGTTGAGCCTGGTCAGTTGGCCGCTGATGGCGCGTTTCGTTCGCAGCCAGACGCTGGTGCTGCGCGAAGAAGATTTCACCGTCGCTGCCCGGTCACTTGGCGCGGATAACCGGCGGATCATCCTGCGGCACATCCTGCCGAACGTCGCCGGGCTAATCATCGTCAGCAGCACACTGGATATCGCCAGCGTGGTCGTCAATGAAGCCGTGCTGAGCCTGCTGGGTCTGGGGATTCAGCCACCCGATCCGAGCATCGGCAAGATGATCACCGATGCAATTCCGTTCCTCGAAGGCAACGCGCTGCAGGTTTTTCTGCCGAGCGCCGCGCTCATGCTGATCGTGCTGGTCGTCTCGTTTCTGGGCGATGGGCTGCGCGATGCTCTCGACCCACAAAGCCGACCGTAACGCCTTGTATCGGCGCTCAATATCGTCGCCGGAAGGGGTTTCCAGCCTTGACGTTGGTAAAGACGACTGCTACACTGTGACGTGTGTAAGGTCCTATCGTCTAGAGGCCCAGGACGTGGCCCTTTCAAGGCCAAAACACGGGTTCGAATCCCGTTAGGACTACCTCATGTAGCCTAGATAAATCTGAAAGCGGGAATGTGTAGTAGAGCATTCCCGCTTTTCCAGTCACCACGATTTTTGCCACGAACTGCCGACTTGCCCGGCGCGCCAATTCAATGTCGTCGCCCGTGAGCGCCTACCCAATACTGGCTATCCACTCCTCAAGTTGTTCGTCGGTGATTTTGGGGATGTCTTTCGGCTTGACCAGCAGCTCTTGCAGATTCACCAGCTCGGCGATCAGTTTGCGCTCTTCCGCTTCCCGCTCCTGCAAACGGGCTTGAAGGCTGGTTGAAAACCCCATCTTTTCGACAGCAGCCACCAACTGACGGATGGATTTTTGTACCTCGTCCAACTGCGCCTGCACGGCAGAGACCCGCACCGTGACATCCTGATTGCGCTCGGAAACGGATTCGGCAAGCGCATCGGCGAGCGGACGGAGGCTTTCCCGCGTAAGAACGTGCGTCATCAGGTTGTCGATGACGGACTCATCGAGTGCAGCGGCGCTGACGCGCGGCGCTCGACATCGCTGCTCCCGCGAGTTTTTCTTATGCGAGCAGATATAGAAATCCCAGCGCGTGCGTTTGCCTTCGCGTGCTGGCACGGTATCCGCGCTCATCGGATGCTCTTCGCCCTCAGTCGCGCCGCAGAAGACCAGGCCGGTGAGCAGATGTCGACTGCCCACCCGACGCGGCTCATGCATGGGGTCCATCGTGCGTTTTTGCTGTTTGGCGATCCGCTCACCGCGCCGACGCTGCTCTTCTTCCCACCACTCGCGCGGGATCAGCGCCGGGACGAAGTTCTCGTACAGCTTACCGCCGTACACCAGGTCTCCCGTGTAGACGCGATTCTCGAAGAAATGGTCGTATCCGCTGACGGCACCAAAGAGGTGGGTGGCATCCATAATCTTCTTGATGCCTACCCCCTCCATTCGCATCTCCCAGGCGAGGCGGCAGCGTTCCCACAGGCGATCATCGTAGTTCGGAACCATGCGTTGAACGTAGTGTTTTTCGCCACCTTGCTGACGTCCTTTGCGGTCACGGACGCCGATCAGAATGCGTTCGGCTTTGAAGCCAGTGGGGAGTGAACCGGGTACAATGCCGAGGTAGCGTCCATCATTGGTCGGCCAATCCGGGTTAGAGAGCCGAAACTCCGGGTCGGTGTCACGCAAACTGACCAGTTCCGCCAGTCCACGCCGAGAATTGTCCGAGATTTCTTCCAGGAGCTTCTCGTCCTGATACTGCTGGACAACTTCAAAGAGGGCGTCAATGGTCGCATCGCCCGTTTCGAGGCTGGGAATGAGATTCACAATGGTAATGCCGCGAATGCGCAGGTCCGCTTTGATGTAGGTGGTTTCGATGCTGTCGCGTCCGAGACGGTTCGACTTCCAGACAATCACACCGAAGGGGTGCTTTTCGATCTGTTCCTTGCGCTTTTCCAGGTTGCGAATTTGCTTAAACCGGTGAGCGAGATCGGAGAGCAGCTCGTTGATGGCGTTGCGTTTCTCGGTATTGGAAGAAAGTTTTGCTTCATCGATATAGGTGCGCTCCAGGACCAGACCGTGGGCGGAGCAATATTCTCCGACGACCTGCACCTGCTGCTGAACGGAACGATCCTGCTCCTCGCCACCAGAGTCACGACAATAGGCGACCACATGGGTACCAGCCGGTAGTGGGCAGGTCGTGCGGACGAGATGCAGGTAGCGTTCGTCTGCCATGCGCTAAGTCCTCCAGTGCTCATCGACCATCGTGGCATCGTAATTGAGCGAGAGCTTACGACGGATCAGCGCTTTGATGCGTTCGCGAGTTGCAAGCGGCAAGGCATCCCAGCGATTTTGCAGCACCTCGACATCGGGTTTGATCCGGTCGACATCGGGTGGCTCACGCATCTCGTAGCGCACGATCAGGTCATTGGCGATCACCCGTAGAATCCCCGGAAACGACAAATCGATGCCTGCCAGGGCGTCGCTCGAACGCTGGCGCATCTGCTGGATCGAGTCCCGGTCGGCTTTCTCCGCGGTCATCGCTTCGACAACGGCGAGAACGGCGTCCTGTTTCTCAGAGGAGAGGCGGTCAAAAACCTCCGCCAGATACTCAGCCCGAATCGACCGGGCATCTGGCTCAGGGGGAATGTATCCGGCCAGGCGAAACAGGTAGAGCGGCTCGACATCCAACGCCTGAGCGAGCTTCGTCAAAGTGTGCGGATCAGGGTCCTTGGAAGTGGAGTTGACGCCATGGCGCAAGATGTTGCGCACCGCACCCTCGGAGATGCCGGCAACGCTGGCGAGTGAGCGATTCGTATGCTGCTGTCGGTTCATGAGAGCGGCGACAAACTGACCAAGTGAAGACGTTTGAGCGCAAGTACCCTGACCAGGTGGCCTTCGACGCCGCTGTTGAACATATCTTGCAGAAAGCTGAGCAACGTGCTCAAGACGACAACCTCGATTTCTTTCTTGCCGTGA
>JADLHH010000257.1 GCA_020848855.1 Anaerolineae bacterium
CGGAACGGCTCGCCCGTCCACAAGCCGTCGAGAATCGCTAAGCCCTCGTCCATTTTGCGGGCGCGCAGCCGGTCGTCGGTCTCTTCGCCGAACATGCCGAAGTCAAGATCGGCGGGCGCGCCCAGCCCCACGCCCATGATCAGCCGCCCGTGCGAGAGCAGGTCGAGCGAGACGGTTTCACGCGCGACCTTCCAGGGGCGGCGGCGCGCCAGCGACGTGATCATCGGACCGAGCCGGACACGGCTGGTCTTCACCGCCACCGCTGCCAGCCCGATCCAGGGATCGACGAACGGGTGCATCGGCACTTTTGGCTCGTAAGGGCTGAAATACAGGTTGTGATCCCAGATGAAGAAGCCGTCCCAACCGGCATCTTCGGCGTCCACCGCCAGGTCGGAGAGCGTGTTCGGGTCGCTGTAGGGACCGATCGGGGGCAGCGTGACGCCGTATTTCATGGCTGGGCTTCCGTCTTGACGTAGCGGCGCACGCGCAAATCTGCCTGTTCCTTGTGCGCCATGAAGCCCTCAAGCTCGCACAGCCGTGAGCAGTATTCGCCGATGATCGCGCTGGCTTCGGGCGTGCATTCCTGATACGTCACCGTCTTGATGAACTTGCCGACCCACAGCCCGCCGGTGTAGCGCCCGGCTTTCCTGGTTGGCAGCGTGTGATTAGTGCCGATCACCTTGTCGCCGTAAGCGACATTGGTTTCCGCGCCCAGAAACAGCGCCCCGTAGTTGGTCATATGGTCGAGGAAATAGCGCGGGTTGGCGGTCAGCACCTCGACGTGCTCGCTGGCGACTCGGTCGGCTTCGATGATCGCTTCCTCAATGCTGTCCACGAGGATGATCTCGCCGTAGTCGCGCCACGCCTGCCCGGCAACGTCCGCCGTCGGCAGCACCCTCAACTGCCGCTCGATTTCGACCAGCGTGTCGCGTGCAATCTGCTTGCTGGTGGTGATCAGCACGGCGGGCGAGGTCGGTCCGTGTTCCGCCTGACCGAGCAGATCGGTGGCGACCATCTCGCCATCGGCGGTCTCGTCGGCGATCACCAGAATCTCGGTTGGTCCCGCCAGCAGGTCGATGCCGACTTCGCCGAACAACTGGCGCTTGGCTTCGGCGACGTAGGCGTTGCCGGGACCGACGAGCATGTCCACCGGCGCAATCGACTCGATACCGAGCGCCATCGCCGCCACCGCCTGCACCCCGCCGAGGATGTAGATTTCGTCCGCGCCGCCCAGCGCCATCGCCGCGACGGTGGCGGCAGGCGGCATGCCGTTCATCGGCGGCGTGCAGGCGATCACGCGCTTCACGCCCGCGACTTTCGCCGTCAGCACACTCATGTGTGCCGACGCGACCATTGCGTAGCGCCCGCCGGGCACGTAGCAGCCGACGCTGTTCACGGGGATGTTTTTGTGCCCCAGCGTGACGCCGGGGATCGTCTCGATTTCGATGTCCAGCAGGGCATCGCGCTGCGCCTGGGCAAAGCGGCGCACCTGCGCCTGCGCGAACTGGATGTCTGCAGGCGTCTGCTCCGGCAGGCTGGCGATAATGGCGTCGATCTCGTCCTGAGACAGGCGGAAGCGTTCCGGCGACCAGCGGTCGAACTTGGCGGACAATTCGCGCACCGCCGTTTCGCCCCGCCCGCGAATGTCGCCGATAATCGCTTCAACCGTATCCTTAACCTGCTGGTCGGCGGTTGCCGATTCCTGCTGGTTGGCGCGCTGTTTGATGTACGTTGCCATAAAGCCTCACTTCAGGTCGTAGAGATGTTCTCGCACTAAAACGTGATCACGTTGCGCACCGCCTCGCCGCGATCCACGATGGCGATGGCGTCGTTGATGCGCTCCAGCGGGAAGGTCGCCGTGATCAGCTCGTCCAGCTTCAGGCGCTTCTGCCGGTAGAGTTCGGTGAACTGCGGAAACGCCACGCTCAGCCGGGTTGATCCCAGGAAGCTGCCCAGTACCCGCACTTCGGTGAGCGCCACCTGCCGGACGGGCAGGGGAGCGGTTCCGTTGTTGGGCACCAAGCCGATGATCACGGTCGTGCCGCGCTTGCGCAGCATTTCAAAGCTCTGGCTGATAGCGCGCTCGCTGCCGACCGTCACGAACACGTAATCCGCGCCGCGCCCACCGGTCAGGTCTTTCACGATCTGGACGGGGTTGCTGCGGGCGGCATTGATCAGGTGGGTCGCGCCGAATTCCTGCGCCGTTTCCAGCTTGGAATCGAGCAGGTCGACGGCGACGACGTGCTGTGCCCCCGCCAGCCGCGCCGCCTGAACCGCGTTGATGCCGACGCCGCCCAAGCCCAGCACCACCACGCTGCTCCCGGCTTCGACCTGCGCCGTGTTGATGACCGCGCCGACGCCGGTGATCACGCCGCACCCGACCAGCGCCGCCGCTTCCAGCGGCATGTCGTCGGGAACCGGCACCACCTGCGACTGATCGACAATCGCGTATTCCGCCCAGCTTGCCACCCGCATCCCCTGCCGGATCGGCTTGCCGTTCAGGTCGTGGACGCGGGTTTCGCTGTCGAGGACGTGCGGCGTCTCGCACAGGCTGGGCGTGCCGCTGACACAGTAATAGCAGTGCCCGCAGGAACGCCACAGCGAGGCGGCGGCTCGGTCGCCCGGCTTGACGTGGGTAACACCCGCGCCGACCGCTTCGACGATCCCGGCGGCTTCGTGACCGAGGATGACCGGCAAGTCCTGCTGTTCGTCGCCCTTGACCACGTTCACGTCCGAATGGCAGATGCCGCTGGCAGCCATGCGGATGAGCACCTCGCCCGCTTGCGGCTCGCCAATCGTCACCTCTTCGATCACCAATGGCTGGTTGTATTCGTACAGTACGGCAGCTTTCATGCGTCTCATCATGATGGTGTCCCTTTGTCCTCAGACGGCAGCCGCAGCAGATGTCTTGATTGAAATCAATCACTTTCAATCAAAATAACTCGTTAAACTGATTGTAATTGCTGTGCGGAAAATGTCAAGTGACCGTCAGCTCCCTCGTCACCGAGAGGTAAGTGAGCGAATTCAGACATGAAATGACCGGTTTCTGATTGAATTTGTTGACACAGCAGTTCATTTGTGATAGATATTTGATTGATCTGCATGGGAAAAGTGGGAAGCAGCGATGAATAAATATCTGAGACGCGATCAGGTATTGGATTACATCATCGATAACCAGCACGTCAGCGTCGCACAAATCTGCAAAGAATTCGACGTGAGCGAGGCGACCGCGCGCCGTATCCTCAACGAGCTGGCGCAGGAGACCAAGATCGAGCGGATTCGCGGCGGCGCGCTGGCAGTGCCGCTGAATGGAGCCGAGCACGGCTATCGAACGCGCGCCGCCGAACAGGCAGAGGAGAAAACGCGCATCGGCAGGGCTGCCAGCGACCTGATTCAGGACGGCGACACCGTGTTTCTGGGCAGCGGCACGACCGTTTCGGAAGTGGCGTATCACCTGCGCGAGCGCCAGAACCTCACCGTCATGACCAATTCAATCGCCGTGATGGGCATCCTCAAGGACGCCATCGATATTCGGCTGATCGGTCTCGGCGGCATTTTGTGGCACACCCAGCAGTCGTTTATCGGGCACATCACCGAGCAGGCGCTGGCGGAACTGCACGCCGACAAGGTCATCACCGGCATCCGCGCCGTCGATGTCGAGAAGGGGCTGACCAACAGCGACCCGATGTGTACCCAGACCGAGCGCGCCATTCTGAACGTCGCCCAGGAAGTGATCATCGTCGCCGACCACACCAAATGCGGGCGGGTCGATATGGCGTTTGTCGCCCCCCTCAGCGTGAGCCACACGCTGGTAACTGACTCTGAAGCGCCCGCCGAATTTGTCGCCGCGCTCTCGGCGCAGGGGATCAACGTGATTCAGGCTTAAGAGTTATCGGAACCGCCGGATCGAAGGAGCACTGGATGCAATATCGTTTTCTGGGGCGCACCGGGTTACGGGTGAGCGAATTATGTTTGGGCGGGATGTACTTCGGCAAAGAGACCAGCGAAGCCGACAGTCATCTGTTTCTGGATACGTTCGCCGAGGCGGGCGGTAACCTGATCGATACTGCCGATCTGTACGGTATGGGCAGTTCCGAAGCCGTCATCGGGCGCTGGCTGAAAACCCGCACGCGGAGCGATTTCATCGTCGCCACCAAAGTGCGCTACCCGATCGGTGACGGACCGAACGACGCCGGGCTGAGTCGCAAGCATATCCTCGACGGCGTCGAGATGAGCCTGCGCCGCCTGCAAACCGATTACATCGACCTGTATCAGGTGCATTGCTGGGATCCGCTGACGCCGCTGGAAGAAACCCTCAGCACGCTGGATACGCTGGTGAAAAGCGGCAAGGTGCGCTACATCGGTGCCAGCCAGCATACCGGCTGGCAGCTTCAGAAGGCGGTTGAAGTCAGTCGGCGCATGAGCTGGGAAGGCTACGTCAGTTTGCAGCCGCAGTACAACCTGCTCACCCGCGCCACCGAGTGGGAGCTGATCCCGGTCTGCATCAACGAAGGAATTGGCGTGCTGCCCTGGAGTCCGCTGCGCGGCGGCTGGCTGAGCGGCAAGTATCGCCGCGGGATGTCCGCGCCGCCGGCGGGGTCGCGCGTGGAAGCCGCGACCGAGAAGGGACGCGGCGAAGCCTGGGATAACTACAACAACGAGGATACCTGGCGGGTGATCGATGCCCTGCTTGCTATGGCGCAGGAAGTGGGCAAAACCCCGGCGCAGGTCGCCCTGAACTGGCTGATGCAGCGCCCCGGCGTCACCGCGCCGATTTTAGGACCGCGCACGCTGGAGCAGCTTGATGCCAGCCTCGGCGCGGCGGGCTGGGCGCTGACCGCCGAGCAGATGGATGCGCTCAACGAAGCCAGCGATACCGGTGTGCCTTCTCCATATGGCGAAATCCTGCGCGGGCAGCGCCGCCGCTGATTCCCGATTATTTGTCTGTTCGAGTTCGAGAAGGGGGGTAGCCATATCGCCTGAATTACACACAACATCACTCGACTGCCCTCAATTCGTAGTAGGAGAAATAGGCATTATGAAGAAATGTATTGGACTATTGCTGTTGGCGGCGATGCTCCTTGCCGCGCTGCCTGCGACCGCTCAAGACCTCCTGTTTCCGGTCGGCGAAGGTGATTTTCACTGGGGCGACCTGGAAGCGTTTGAAGGTCTCGATTTGAGCGGTCAGCAGATCACCGTCCTCACTATCTGGACGGGCGAAGAAGGCGCGAAGCTGGAATCGGTCTTTGACTACTTTGAACAGGCGACGGGCGCAGAAGTGATTCACGTCAGTTCCAACAGCCTGGAACAGCAGGTTGTGATCGACTGCGCCGCCGGCAGTCCGCCGGACATTGTCGGTCTCTACCAGCCCGGTCTGATGGCGGAACTGGCGGCTTCTGGCTGTCTCGTGCCGCTGAGCGATTCGGTGCGTGATGCCGTGCTCGACAATTACGCGGCTGGACAGTCGTTGGTCGATCTCGGAACCCACGCCGACCCGGAGGGTGTGGATCAGTTTTATGGGCTGATCTATCGTGCGGACCTGAAAAGCCTGGTGTGGTATGTGCCCGACGAATTTGAAGCCGCCGGTTACGAAGTGCCTACCACGATGGAAGAGCTGCTGGCGCTGAGCGAGCAGATCGCCGCCGATGGCACCACACCCTGGTGCA
>JADLHH010000258.1 GCA_020848855.1 Anaerolineae bacterium
ACCGCTCCAGCGCCGCCGCCGTCGCGTCCACCATCCGCCGTAAATCGAAACGCTCCATCCCGACGCTGTTGTTCGCCGCCAGCGATGCGCGCACGCCGGGGCGAAAGGCTTCGTGAAGCGCCGCCGCCAGCGCCGCGACCTCGACATACGGCACGAGCAAGCCGTTGACGCCGTGCTGCACGACTTCGGGATTGCCGCCCTTGTCGCTGGCGATCACCGGCGTTCCGACGCGCAGGCTTTCCAGCAGCGTGTGTGACAGCCCCTCGTAGCCGGAGTACAGCGCCACGTAGTCGGCCGCTTTCATATACAGCGGCATCCGCGCGCGGCTGACCCGTCCCAGAAACACCACCCGTTCGCCCAAATCCGCCGCCTGCGCCTTGAGCGCGTTGAGAATATCGCCGTCGCCCGCCACGATCAGCCGCACGTCTGGCACGCGCCGCAGCGCCGCGATCAGGTGATCGACGCCTTTCCAGGGCAGCAGCCGCCCGACCGTCAGCACCGTCGGCGCGTCGGGCAAGCCGAGCCGCGCCCGCGCTTCCGCCTGCGTCAGATCGGGAGCGACCGTATCCGGCGGCAGCGCGTTGTAGATCACCTGCACTTTGGCAGGATCGACGCTCCAGCCGACCACCATCCGCTTCAGGTACTCGCTCGGCACGATCACGCCGTTCATGCCGCGCGCTTCGCGGGCGCGTCGGACGCGGTCGAGGCTGACGCGCAGGTCATCGTAGGTTTTCACCTGATAGGCATCGATGTCCTCGGTCGGCGGAATCCAGCCCTTGCGCACGGCGCGCTCCCATGCCACGTCGCCCACGATCTTGACGACGCGCGGGGCATTACGCCGGATATTGAACAGCGGCAGCCCCAGCGAATGGCTGTAAATCACGTCCGCCCAGTTCATCAGCGGCACGGCGGCGCGCTCGTAATAGGCGACGCGCAACGGCAGCGTCTGGCGCAGGATACGGGTGACGGGATACGGGTACTGCCGGTCGGCGTAGAGCTTATCGGCAAAGGTCAGCACGCGAATTTCCCAGCCGCGCGCCAGCAGTTCGGGCAGCAGCTCGTGCAGATACGTCGCCGGACCGCCCGGTTCCGGGTGGAAGATGCCGGAAGCGATGAAGAGTTTCATAACGTGAACCACAGAGACCGCAGAGAACACAGAGGAAAGAGGATTGAACTACTAGACAACCTTTCAGATTTTGATGGGTGGGCACAGCGTGCTGTGCCCCTACAAAAACCCACCATATTTCGAATGGTCGTCTACTACTTCTCTGCGGTCTTTGTGGTCTCTGTGGTTAAACCTCATTTCACACGTTGAATCGAATATGCACGATGTCGCCGTCCTTGACGACGTATTCCTTGCCTTCCAGCCGGATTTTCCCGGTCGAGCGCAGCGCCGCTTCGCTCCCGGCGCTGATCAGGTCGTCGTATGCCATCACCTCGGCGCGAATGAAGCCCTTCTGCAAGTCGCTGTGGATCACGCCCGCCGCTTCCGGCGCAGTCGCGCCGATGTGGACGCTCCACGCTCGCACTTCGTCTTCGCCGACTGTGAAGAACGACTGGATTGCCATCAACTCATACGACAGCCGGATGACTTTGTCGGCGCTCAGTTCGGTGATGCCGTATTCTTCCATGAACACCGCCGCATCGTCGGGGTCAAGCTGGCTCAGTTCCGCCTCGATCTTGCCCTTGAGCGAGACGACCTGGCTGATGGCGTGCGGGTAATCGAAGGTCATGTCGCCGTCGGTCTCGCCCGTGTTGACGACGATCAGCACTGGCTTGAGCGTCAGGAAGCCGTAGCCGCGATACGGTTTCATCTCCTCGTCGGTCAAGCCGCAGTCGCGCAGCGGCTTTTCGGCTTCCAGATATTCCTTCAGCCGCAGCATCATTTCCTGCTCGTCGACGATGGCTTTCTCGACTGTGCGCCCCTTGCGCTTCAGTTCGGCGTCGATGCGCTCCAGCCGCGATTCGACCATGACCAGATCGGTCAGCAGGAATTCGCCGTCGAGGATTTCAGCGTCGCGCTTTGGATCGTTGGTCTCGTAGGGATGCGGCACATTCTCGTCGGTGAAGCCGCGCACGACGTGGACAAAGCCGTCCAACTGCGCCAGTTCGTTGCGGAACTGCCCCTTCAGCCCGCCCTCGCCGATGCCTTTGTCCAGCCCACCGATGTCCACGTAGGTCACCTGCGTGTAGATGGTCTTTTTGGGGTTGTACATGGCGGAGAGCTTATCGACGCGCGAGTCGGGCACGTTGACGACGGCGGTGTGAATCTCAAACTGACCGCTGCTGCCCGCGCCGGTCGGCAGCGCGCTGCGGGTGAGCGCGTTGAAGATCGTGGTCTTGCCACTGTTGGATAGTCCAATGATGCCGAGTTTCATGGCTGCACTTCCCGGTGTAACTACGAACCCAATGCCCGGAAGTATAGATGAAAACGCGATGAGCGCGTAGTCTGGATCGTTACCGGCGTCGAAAACATGCCGTCGTTTAGGGGCAGACCTGTGTGTCTGCCCCGCTTGCCCACCTTAGTCCTTATCTTGATACCTATGGGGCACGACATGTCGTGCCCCTACGCGATCCCACTGCTTCACTGCTCCACCTACAAACCGCGCCCCACCTCGCGCTATAATTCCCGCCCATGCGTCTGACTTCGCTCCACCGCCTGCTGCTGATCTGTCTCGCCGCGCTCGCCTTCCGGGTGCCGCTGCTGCTGATCTTCGTCCACTACCCCGGCATCGCCGACCCGACCCACTACTACAACATGGGCGTGCGGCTGGTCGAAGGGCATGGCTTCACCATCGATTACATCTGGCAGTACAGCCTGCCCCCGGCGTCGATTGTCCATCCCGAAGAACACTGGATGCCGCTGACCGCCATCCTCGCCGCCGCGCCGATGGCGTTATTCGGCGAGAGCGCCCGTATCGCGTTGATTCCGTTTC
>JADLHH010000259.1 GCA_020848855.1 Anaerolineae bacterium
CCAAGTAAATGTATCCGCAGTCGCCTAATCATCGCCTGCGCCATACAAAGCAACTGCGAGTGCAGCATAGTCGCCGATGGATTCGCCCAATCCAGCGGGTACGATCTCGCAAACGTCCAGCGCGTAAGACAAGGCTTCTTCGCGTAGAACCGCGTACATCGGTGCTTCGAGCAGCTCACGCTGCCGCAAAAAGATACTGCCGATCACGATACGCTGCGGGTTCAGCACGTCGATCAGGATCGCCAAGCCACGCCCCAGCCGTCGCCCGACCGTCTGGAAAATTCCCCGTGCCAGTGGGTCGTCGCTCTTGGCAACGCGCTCGGTCGTAATCAGCGGCAGATCGTCGAGCGTTGGGCAGAAGCTCGGCGGATTGCCCGCCCTGATCGCCGCCTCGGCTTTCGTGACCGCGAGTCGCTGAATCCCACCGCCACTGCACCAGCCTTCAAACGATCCGGCTTTACCGTACCCAATAGGACCCGTCTCAGTTAACCGGATATGTCCGACTTCGCCAGCCATGTCATTTGTGCCGCTGTACAGGCGCCCGTCAAGGATCAAGCCTGCGCCCATTCCTGTCCCGAAGGTCAGAAAGATCAGGTTCTGACAGCCTTTGCCTGCGCCCCAGAGCCACTCCGCCAATGCCCCGGCATTCGCGTCATTCTGAAGTGTCGTCGGCACGCCAAAAGCATCACGAAAGCGGGCGACGATAGGCACTTCGTCCCAGCCGGGCAGGTTTGGAGGCGAGAGCACAATCCCGCGGCGACTGTCGAGGGGACCACCACAGCTAATACCGATGGCGCTGAGTGGCTGATCTTGTGCTGCCAGAAGTTCGCGCAGTGTTGCTGTCAGCTTGGCAATAGCACTATCCGGCGTCGAAGGTGTTACAAAGCGCTGGTTTGCTTGAATGAGGATCTCGGCACCATTGCTTATCCCCAGGCTGACCGCACATTTCGTCCCGCCGATGTCGATGCCTGCCAGCAACCCATTCATCCGAAGAATTCCTGTTCGAGCATGAGGCACAGCACATGATAAATCGCCAGATGGCGTTCCTGCACTTCGAGCGTGCGCTCGTAAGGCACGCAGATCAACACGTCGCACAGGTCGCGCATTTTGCCACCGGTGCGCCCGCTCAAGCCGATGGTGCGCATAGCGCGCGCGCGCGCGACATGTAGCGCGTTGAGCACGTTGGCTGAGTTGCCTGAGGTGCTGATGCCGATCAGCGTGTCGCCCGCCTTGCCGTAGCCGAGCACCTGTTGGGCAAAACTCATGTCTCCGGCAATGTCGTTGTTGATCGCCGTTGAGAGCGCGATGTGGCTCGCCAGCGAGATCGCCGGGAGTCCGCGCTGGAGATGGTCAGCAAGATACGCGCCGCGCTCGGCGTTGATATCCAACAGCTTCTGGCGAAGGTCGTCAGGTATCGGGCGAGGCAGTTCGAAACTTTTCATCAGTTCGCCGACGATGTGGTCGCTGTCCGACGCGCTGCCGCCGTTGCCGCAGATCAGCAGCTTGCCGCCCGCTTGAAAGGTTGCGCTCAGCGCTTCGTATGCCGTTTCAACTGCGGGAATAGCCGCAGCTAAGTCGGGATAGCGCCGTTCGAGATACTCAAGTGGTGGATTCATGGTCATTCGCTCCGTAAATGGTCGAGCGCACGCTGAAAGAAGTCCGGCGAGCCGAAGCTGCCGGATTTCAGCACCAGCAGCAGCGGCGGTTCGGTGAAGGTCAGGCACGAAGGCAAGCCGGGCGCGATCTCCTCCCACACGCGCATTCCGCGCACGCCCAGGCGCTGGCACACCGCCGCTGACGTTTCGCCACCCGCGACAATCAGGCGGTTTTGCCCGGTGCATTCGAGGACGCGCGCCGTGACTTCCGCCACCGCCGCCGAAACGCTGTGCGCGATCTCGCCCACCAACCAGCCCGCATCAGCGCCCGCCTGCCGGGTCGCCGCGATACCCGCCGCGTCATTGGGCGAATGGAATCCCACGTCCCGTCCATGCTCGATGGCAGCGCAAATCGTCGCAGTCAGCCGCGTGATTTCGGCTTCACGGCTGTCTCGGTCAAACAGTTTGCTGCCATCCAGCACGATCCGCGCCGCGCCCGCCTGCACCAGATAGTCGATCTGCGCGGCGGTTTGCGGCATGAGGCTGCCCGCCGCACACAGGATGCCGAGTCCCTCGTGCAGCGGCGGCGTTTGCACACACGCTTCAGCCGATGGCGCCACCCAGAAAGCGGGCAGTTCTTCAAGTAATGCCGAACTGCCGCTCAGCACCGGCTCGTCGTAGACCGCCGCCGCGATAGTCGCAAGGTCAGCTTGCTCGGTCACGTCGAGGATCACGTAGTTGGCGCGCTCGCGCCGCTGGTCGATTGCCGCGCGCAGCGCCGCCGACCCCTGCCGGACGACCGTATGATCGATCACCTCGACCGCGCGTTTTGTCTGCGAGCCGAGGATGCCCGCAAGGTCGGAGCGGGTCATCGGATGGATCGGGTCGTGGCGAAACTCGGACTCCTCAAGTTTGACGCCACGCACGTGGTGAATCCCGTTGATGGTCGTGCGCCCGTTCTTGGGAAAGCCAAGCACGACGACGGCGAACTCGCGCCCCAGCGCGTCGAGCATGGCATCGAATTCCGCGCCGATGTTGCCGCGAAAGACCGAGCAGGTTTTGTTGAAGAACTGCCTGTAACCGGCGTCGCGCAGCGCTTCCGTCGCCGTGTAGACCTTGCGATAGGCAGCGTCCGGTGGGTCAAGCCGCGAATTGGTATCGAGGATGCAGACATCGGGCGCAGCGCTGGCGGGGTAGTCAGCCTTATCCGTGAACGGATAGATGTGCGCGGCATAGCCCGCTTTAGCGACCATGCTGCCGATGTCGTTCGCGCCGGTCACGTCGTCGGCGACGATACCAATGATCATGATTCTGATCCTTCTGACCACGTTCTCGGCGGACGATAGCCGGAATGGGTGAGGAAATCGCGCACGGTTTCTGGGGGCAGCGGCTTGAGCGACAAGCCCGCACTCCGCGCAGTAATGATCATGCGACAGGTCAGTTCCAGCGTGTGCAAGCCCATCAGCGCCTCGCTGACCGAGGTGTCGTAGACCAGCACCCCGTGATTTTCCAGCAGCAGGACGTTGGCGTTGGTCGCCTGCGCTGCCACCGCGTCGCCGAGCGCCTGCGAACCAGGATGACGATAGGGCACGCGCGCGACCCGCTCCTGATAGTACATGTTCTCGACGTAGAGGTCGCCGGGGATGCTCACGTTCTCGGCGCAGGCGACCAGCGTGCTGTAGAACGGCGCGGCGTGCAGCACGGCACTGATCTCCGGGCGGGCGGCGTAGATGGCGCGGTGCATCGGCATCTCTTTCGACGGCTTGCGCGGGTAGCTGACGGTTTCATCCGCGTCCACTGGACATTCGACGAAATCGTCGTCGCCCAGTTCGCCCAGGCGTGTGCCGCTCGCCGTCACCAGCAGTCGATCCGCGCTGGTGCGAGCGCTCAGGTTGCCAGCATTGCCCCATGCCAGTTCGTTCGCCAGCAGGTAGCGCCCTGCGGCTTGCAGTTCACGTCGAACCCTCACAGTGTCGTCCATCGGCTCAACCTTCCCACTTGTTCGTGTTCCAGCCGCACACGCAGAGGCGGCGCTCTGCTGGCG
>JADLHH010000260.1 GCA_020848855.1 Anaerolineae bacterium
ACGTCCCGCCCGATCAGCAGCGGCTTGAGGTGATGCTCGACCGCCGCACGAACGGCGTTGAAGCGCTGCGTGAACGTGGCACAGCCCAAGCCGTAAAGCCCTGGCTCGGACGTAACGACTTTGACAACCGCCATCCGCTGCGTGAGCGGCTGGGTCATGATAATCTGGACATCTCGAATGGTGATTACAGTCATGCCGGTTTCCCTTGCCGATGCGCCGTGTCTGCCGGGTAATATACCCCGCCTTTGCCGGGCGAGAAAGCCCGCGCGGGACGGGGCGACCCTGATGATGCGATGCAGATACTTGACAAAAAACTCGACTTGCCATACGCTTTTTGAAACGGTTCAATTCTGTGCTGTAGAGTGTTTATGGCTACTATTCGTGATGTCGCCCGATATGCGAACGTTTCAGTTGGCACGGTCTCCAACGTGCTGAACGGCAGCCCGCTGGTCAAGGACGAGACCCGCAAGCGGGTGACCGAGGCGATTGAGGCGCTCAGTTTTCATCCCGCCGCCGCCGCCCGCAGCCTGAGCACCAAGCGCACCAACACGATTGGCATGGTGCGAACCGAACTGCGTCCCTACAACACCAAAATTGAATTCGACCCGGTCGTGCTCGACCTGATCAGCGGAGTCACCACCGAAGCGATTGACAGCGGGGTGGGGCTGACCTTCTGGACGATCCCGGTCGGCGCACAGGAGACGGCGCTGTACCGGCGGCTGGTTTCGGCGCGCCAGGTCGATGGGCTGATCCGGTTCGCGCCGCGCGAGCACGATCCCCGCATCACCTACCTGATGGAACGCGGATTCCCGTTCGTCGTCTTTGGGCGCAACAGCAGCCAGCGCGATTTTCACTGGATTGACGTGGACGGCGCTTACGGCATCCGGCTTGCCGTCGATCATCTTTTCGAGCTGGGACACCGGCGTATCGGCTACGTCGGTCCGCCGTCGGAGCAGTCGCTGGCGGAACAGCGCTGGCTGGGCTTCACCCAGGGCATGAGCGCGCACGGGCTGGCGATTGATGGCGAGCTGATCTTTGAGGGCGATTTCACCGAGCGCAGCGGGCAGTTGGGCGCGCACCATCTGCTCGAACAGCCGCAGCCGCCGACCGCGATCCTGTGCAACAACGACCGTATGGCGTTCGGAGCCATGCGCGAGGTGCAGTCGCGCGGCAAAGTCGTCGGGCGCGACGTGGCGATCATCGGGTTCGACGATATCCCGCTCGCCCGCTACACCCATCCCGCCCTGACCACGATTCAACAACCGGTGCAGGAGATCGGGAGCCTGTTATTTCGGCTGCTCCAGGCTGTTATCGAGGGAGAGCCGACTGAAGAATGGAGCGGACGCCTGATCAAGCCGACGCTGCAGGTGCGACAAAGCACGTTGGCATAGTTTCCGCATCGACACGTTTTGAAACGGTTCAATTTGGAAAGGAGAGCTACTTATTGAGGTGCTTCGCCCGTGTTCAGGTTGATGAACTATTCGCGCAAAATATCCAGAGGAGTATCAAATGAAGCGTTTACGCTACCTATTCATTGCGGCAGTCTGCGTGAGCATTACGCTGCTCGGCGCGTCCGTCATCGGCGCACAGGATCAAATCACCGTCACCATGTGGCACACCTACAACGAAGTCGGACCGGAAACCCAGATGCTGACCGAGACGCTGATCCCGGCGTTCGAGGCTGCGCATCCCAATATCAAGGTCGAAGCGGTCGCCTACCCGTATGACGGCTTCCGGCAGGCGCTGCTGACGGCGCTGGCAGGCGGCACGGGTCCCGATCTTGCCCGGCTGGACATCATCTGGTCGCCCGAATTCGCCGATCAGGGCGTGCTGGCGGCGCTCGACGAAGTGATGCCGGATTTCCAGGACTACGCCGACAAGGTGTTCCCTGGTCCGCTTTCGACCAACGCCTACGACGGACACTACTACGGTCTGCCGCTGGATACCAACACCCGCGTGCTGGTCTACAGCCCGGCGATGCTCGAAGCGGCAGGGATCGCTTCTGTGCCTGCCACGATGGATGAAGTGGCAGCCGCCTGCGCGGCGGTCACGGCGCTGGGTGAGGGCAACTACCTGTTCAGCGACGGCGGCACGTCCGGCTGGAACCTGCTGCCCTGGATTTGGAGCTTCGGCGGCGACATCGTCAACCCGGAGATGACACAGGCGACCG
This sequence comes from Anaerolineae bacterium, assembly GCA_020848855.1. Next base: position 2,171 of record JADLHH010000260.1, read on the forward strand.
GCTATCTGAACGGCGAGAAGTCCGTCGCGGCGCTGGAATTCCTGAAGGCGCGGATGGACGAGGGCTGCTTCAGCGATGGCTTCATCGGCAGCGGCATCGATAACTGGGGCAGCTTCTTCAACGGCACCATCGCCACGATGCTGGAAGGTCCCTGGCTGTACCCGGTTGCCGAGAGCGATCACCCCGATTTCGACGTGCAGGGCGCGCTGATGCCTGCCGGTGACGGCGGCTCGGTGTCGGTGGTTGGCGGCGAGAACATCGTCATGTTCAGCACGACCCAGCAGCAGGAAGCGGCGCTCGAATTCCTGCGCTTCACGCAGTCGGAAGAATACCAGCAGCAGATGTCCACCGTCGGACAGTTGACGGTTCTCAACGCGCTGGTCGATACCGAATACTTCACCAATCACCCGTATTACCCGATCTTCCTTGAGCAGCTCCAGACCGCGCGTGCGCGCACGCCCGTCCCGCAGTGGACTTCGATGGAAGAGGTGCTGAGCGATGCCGGTCAGTTGATTCTGCGCGGCGAAGCGAGCGCGCAGGAAGCGCTCGACGCGGCGGCAGAGGAGATCGACTCGATTCTGGCGCAGTAGCAGCCTCGGCGGTAGAAACAACGGGGCACGATGCGACCACAGTTATCGGTCGTAGCCGTGCCCCAGTTCGCACGATCCCCAAGAGGATGTAACGATGAGCACCGGAATCAGTTTTACGCGGTCACAGGCAGGCAGCGTGTCCACGATGGGCAGAAGGAGCAGCCGGTACGCGCCGTACCTGTTCCTGCTGCCGGGGCTGGCGCTCTACCTCATCTGGACGGTGTATCCGCTGGTCTACCAGCTTTACATCAGCTTCTTCGACTGGAAAATCATGCCGGGGCAGGTGAGCGAGTTCGTCGGACTGGCGAACTATGAGCACGCGCTGTCGGACAAGACGTTCTGGCTGGCGCTGCAAAATACCGCCGTCTACACGCTGGTCACCGTCGCCGGGCAGATGGTCGTCGGCTTTACGCTGGCGCTGCTCGTCCACCGGGTGATCGTCGCCAAGCGGCTGTTCCGCGCCATTTACTACCTGCCGGTCGTGACTTCGTGGGTCGTGGTCAGCTTCCTGTTTCTGTACCTGTTCAGCCCCGGTTCTGCCGGGCTGATCAACTACCTGCTTGCGGACGTGCTTCACGTCATCCCGGAGCCGATTTCGTGGTACGCCAACAGCAGCACCGCCTGGATTTCGATTTACGCCCTCGGCATCTGGAAGGGCATGGGCTGGTCGATGGTGATCTTCCTGGCGGCGCTTCAGGGGATTCCGCTGGAACTCTACGAGGCGGCAGCCATCGACGGCGCGGGGGAATGGCAGCGCGTCCGCTATTTCACCCTGCCGCTGATCCGGCGCACGACCATTTTCGTGCTGATCGCGCTGCTGATCGGCGGGTTTCAGGTCTTCATCTCGGTGCTGTTGATCACCGGGGGCGCGCCGCTGCACCGCACCGAAGTTTCGCTGACGTACATGTTCGACCAGGCGTTCAACAAGCTCGACTTTGGCTACGGGGCGGCGCTGAGCTACCTGCTCGCCATCGTGATCGTGGTCGTCAGCTTCGTGCAGATGCGCTTCTTCAACCGGCGCGATAACGATGTGGAGTATTGAGCCATGTTAGCCACGAGCCGCAGTCAGCAGCGTTTGTTCAACTGGCTGATCGTCCTGGTGCTGATTGCCGGGGCGCTGATCGCCATCGGTCCGATGTTGTACATGGTTTCGACGGCGTTCAAATCGAACTCCCACATCCTTGAGATTCCGCCGCGCTTCATCCCGGAGAACCCGACGCTGGAGAATTTCCAGACGGCGTTCAACAGCCGCAATTTCGGGCGGGCGTTCCTCAACAGCGCCTTCGTCGCCTTCGCCACCGCCGGGCTGGTGACGATTTTCGCGTCGATGATGGCTTACGCCTTCGCTCGCTTCGAGTTTCGCGGCAAGCAGGCGATTTTCACCCTGCTGCTGGTCATGCTGATGATCCCCGGTGTGGTGCTGCTGATCCCGCAGTTCATCCTCGCCAAGTCGCTGGGCTTGATCAACAGTCTGCCGGGGCTGATTCTGGTGTATTCCGCCGGACCGCTGGCGTTCAACACGTTCCTGCTGCGGGGCTTCTTCGAGAGCCTGCCGCGCGAACTGGAAGAATCGGCGGTGATCGACGGGGCGAACCCGTTCGTGATCTTCACGCGCATCATGCTGCCGCTGGCTGCGCCCGCCGTGAGCACGGTTGCCGTGTTCAGCTTTCTGGGCGCGTGGGATGAATATCTGCTGGCGCTCAACTTCCTCACGTCGGAATCGCTGCGCACGCTGCCGATTGCCATCGCCAACTTCCGGGGGCAGCACACGACCGACTGGGGGCTGGTGTTCGCCGGGTCGCTGACGGCGGTCATCCCGACGGTGCTGCTGTTCGTATTCTTCCAGCGGTACTTCATTCAGGGCTTGACCAGCGGCGCGGTGCGCGGATAAAGGAAGGACTGAGTCGTGAGGACTGAGAAAAACATAGACCAGAGCAGCATGTGATGAAAGTCTTTATTGGGCTGGCGATAGTGTGTTTGCTGATTGTGCAGGGGGGAATAGTGCTGGCGGTGGATACGGTAGTGCAGGTAGTGCCGGACAAAGCGTTTTATCATCCCGGCGAAATGGTCGCGCTGACGGTGATGGCGGGCGAAGGCGCGCGGGTCGAGGCGACGATCCGGTATCTGAGTGCGACGGTCGCGGTTTTGAACGCGCCGCTTGAAGACGGTCGGGCATCGCTGACGTGGACGCCGCCGGAAGAGTCGCCGCGCGGTTACGGCGTCAACCTTCGGGTGCTGGATGCCGCCGGGAATGTGCTGACCACGACTTCGACGGCGTTCGACGTGCTGGAACATTGGCTGCAAGCGCCGCGCTACGGCTTCTTCAGCGACTTCACGCCGCAGCGCGCCAGCGACGCGGACACCATCGCCTGGCTGCTGCGGCATCATATCAACGGGCTGCAATTCTACGACTGGCAGTACCGTTGGGAAGACCTGCTGCCGGATGGCGACGCCTTCACCGACGGCATGGGACGCCCGCTGTCGATGAACACCGTGCGGCAGCTTATCGATCTGGTGCATACCATCGGGACGGCGGCGATGCCGTACACCGCGATTTACGGCGCGTCGATGGCGTTCTACCAGCAGCACCGGGATTGGGCGCTGGTCAGCGCCAGCGGCGACCTGTTCACGCTGGGCGACTTCATCGCCATCGTTGACCCGACTCCCGGCTCGCCCTGGAATCGCCATCTGCTCGAAGAATACGCCGACGTGCTCGACCACACGGCATTCGACGGCATCCACATCGACCAGTACGGCTCGCCGAAAATCGCGTTCGACGCGGCGGGTAATCGGGTCGATCTCGCCGAAGTGTTTCCGCAGTTCATCAACCAGACCGCCGAACTGGTGCAGCAGAAGCGCGGCGACGACGGCGCGGTGATCTTCAACGCCGTCGGCAACTGGCCCGTCGAGACGGTCGCGCCGTCGCAGCAGGACGTGGTCTACATCGAGGTGTGGTCACCGTACAACGACTACGCCGACCTGAACCGCATCGTCGCCAACGCCGAACAGTGGGGCGAGGGCAAGCCGGTGATCATCGCCGCCTACATCCCCCCCGAACAAGTCATCAACTGGCGGCTCGCCAACGCCATGATCTTCGCCAGCGGCGGCTATCACCTCGAAACGGGCGAACCGCACACGATGCTGCAGCACGCCTATTTCCCGAATTTCGGGACGATTTCGCCTGCCGACGAGCCGTATCTCAGCCGAGTGTACGATTTCGTGGTTCGCTACGAAAACGTGCTTTCGCTCGATACGACCGCTGCCGCCAACGCGCGCGTGACGGCGCTTGATCTGGGTGACGTGCGCACGCGCGGCATTCGCGCGAAAGATCGCGTCGTGCCCATCGTTCGCGCCGGCGCCGGCTTTGAAGCCATCAACCTGGTCAACTTCGTCGGCATCGACGCTTCCAACTGGAACCAGCCGACCACCGTCCCGCCAACCCCGCTGGACGACCTGCGCGTCAGCATTCCGGTGGAGCATGAAGTTCGGCGCGTGTGGGCGGCATCGCCCGACGAAGCTGACACGATGGAGCCGCGCGAACTGCCGTTCACCGTCGCGGATGGCGTGCTGAGCGTCACCCTGCCGCGCCTCAATTACTGGAGCATGATCGTGCTGGAGTACGGCGATGAAGGTTGAGCAGCTTGGTCTTCGTGACAAGATATTCCGGCGCAGCCAGCAGGTTATTCTGGAGAACCAGCAGCCAGGCGGCGGCTATCTCGCCTGCCCGAATATGCCGGACTACAACTTTTCGTGGTTCCGGGACGGCGCGTTCATCGCCTACGCCCTGACCATCGACGGGCTGCACGCGCCGATCCAGCGCCCGAACGACGTTGCCGCCCAGTGGGACAGCGCCCTGCGCTTCCACGACTGGTGCGCCCGGATGATCAACGACCGCGCCGAGGCGTTGGAACGCACCATCGAGCGGGCGACGCGCGGCGAGCCGCCGGTGCTGGCGGATACGATCAATGCCCGCTACACCGCCGGCGGCGTGCCCGGTCCCGACGGCTGGCCCGAATTCCAGTTGGACGGTCCGGCGGTGTGGCTGTGGTCGCTCGCCAAATATGCTGAAGTCTGCCGCATGAAGCGCCCGCTGCCGGTCATCTGGGAGACGGCTATCGAACGGGCGGCGCGCTACCTCGCCGCGCTGTGGCAGACGCCGTGCTACGACTGCTGGGAAGAGCGCGGGAGCGATATTCACGTCAGCACGCTGGCGGCGATTTACGCCGGGCTGGGCGCAGCACAGTCGCTCGTTCCCCGGCTGGATTACGTCGAAGTACGGGAAGCCATCCGCCGGCTGATTTTGACGGAAGGCATGACGCCGAGCCGGGAACTGGCGAAATCGCTGCATCTGGATATGTTCGACGCCAATCTGCTGTTCGCGGCGCTGCCGGGATTCGGCTTGCTCGCCCCGGACGATCCGCTGATGCTGCGGACGGTCGCCCGTATCGAACGCGATCTCCTCGCCGAAGGACACGGCGTACACCGCCACCGGGAAGACACCTACTACGGCGGCGGCGCGTGGGTGCTGCTGGGTCTGTGGCTCGCCTGGTACGATCAACAGGTGGGGCGTAACGCCGAAGCCGAGCGCCTGTTCGCGTGGGCGGAAGCGCACGCCGACGCCGACGGCAACCTGCCGGAGCAGGTCAACGACGCGATGCTGGACACCCGCTGCTATGACGGCTGGGTCGAGCAGCGCGGTGTGATCGCTTCGCCGCTGCTGTGGACGCACGCCAAATATCTGCTCGTCTATCACGGTTTCGCCGAATAACCTCGCTTTCCCCTGACTTCGCGCCGGATGCCGCGAATGTCGGCATCCGGTTTGCTTACCAACCAGCCCTCACACCACCTGCAAAGCACATGTGCTTACATTCGCCCACCGATTGGTTGACAAGCGACTCCGTTACGCTGTAGAATTCAGTTTAGGCGAACGTTCGCTTATTCTGAATAGCTTAATATTGCTGCGTTTGATATGGAAAAAAACGCTACTCTAAAAGACGTTGCCGAACGCGCTAAAGTTAGTTATCAGACGGTATCCAAGGTCATTCGCAACCAGATGCAGGTGACGCCTGAAGTGCGGGCGCGCATCGAGCAGGCGATCCATGACCTGGGTTACCACCCCAACGCCGCCGCCCAGAACCTGCGGACGCGCTCCAGCCACCTGATCGGCTATTCCTGGCAGCCGGTGGGGCGCGAGATTCATTCCAGCCCGGTGCTGGAACTGTTCCAGCACAGCATCGTCGAAAGCGCAGAAGATCACGGCTATCACATCCTGCTTTTTCCCCAGCGCGCTCAGGGCGATCTGGACTCGATCTACGAGGAACTGGTGCAAACCCGCCGTGTCGATGGCTTCATCCTGTCGGGCATTCAGTACAGCGACCCACGCGCGCCGATCATGCAGCGGCTGAACGTCCCGGTTGTCACGTTCGGCTGCTCCGACGACGATATGCCTGCTCCATGCGTCGATGTCGATAACCGCGCCGGAGCCACCGCCGCTGTCAAACACCTGATCGACCTGGGACACCGGAAAATCGCCATTCTCGCCTGGCCCGAAAGCTCGCGCGTGGGCACTGAGCGGCTGGCGGGCTACTGGGACGCGATGGAAGAAGCCGAACTGCCCATCGACCCGAAGTGGATCATGCGGGGCAGGGGCGAGATCGAATATGGCTACGACGCCGCGCAGAAGCTGTTCGACCTGCCGGAGACACGCCGCCCAACCGCCATCGTCACTGTCCTCGACACCATCACCATCGGCGTCATCCAGGCGGCTGAAAGCTGCGGGCTGAAGGTCGGGCGCGACCTCGCCGTGACCGGCTTTGACGATATGCCGGTTGCCCAGCACCTGAAGCCGGGGTTGACGACGGTCAGACAGCCAATATGGGATGTCGGACGGTGTGTGATCAACCTTCTGATCGCGCTGCTCAACGGGGGAACGCCCGATGAACAGCGCATTATCCTTTTGCCTGAACTCGTTATCCGAGAGTCAAGTATCGGTAACGCGCAGGGAATATCCGACTGACCGCGAATTGTCCGGCGCTGCCGTTCGAACGCGCCGGATTATGAAAGGAGGAGGAGCCGATTTGTAAACGCAGAATATTGGTAGGTCTACCAGCGCAGTCTTCACGCAAAGGTACAGCTTAGGAAGGGTAAAGATGAGAAAAAGTGGAATCGTATTGGTCATCCTGTTTGTGATCAGCGTGGTGTTTGCCGCGCAGACGATCGCGCAGGACACCAGCCTATCAGGAACCCTGCGCGTCGGCACGTGGGATACAGGCGCAGGTCTGACGGTCTGGGACACGGTGCTTGGGCACTTCAAAGAAGCGTACCCCAACGTAACGGTTTCATTCGAGCCTGTTCCGCAGGACTACGGCACCAAGCTGCTGGCGCAGTTCGCCTCTAACAGCGCGCCGGATGTCTTCCAGGTAGGGGACGGCGATGCCGCCAAGTACCAGGCGCTCGGCGTCGTTGAGAACCTCGACCCGTACATCAGCGGTCCCAACGGCTTCGACCCGAGCATCATGTATCCGGGCGTCTTCGCGTTCGGGCAGATGGGCGGCGGCACGTACTATCTGACGAAGGATTACAGCCCGCTGATCCTGCACTACAACAAGGACCTGTTCGATGCGGCGGGCGTCGCCTATCCATCGGAAGACTGGACGTGGGACGATTTCCTGACGATGGCGCAGATGCTGACGGTGGATGGGAATGGTAACAATGCAACCTCCGCCGATTTCGACCCGTCCAACATTCAGCGCTGGGGTGTTACGCTGCCGGACGCCTGGGGTGACCTGTTGTGGACTCGCGGCATTCTGCCGATCATTTATCAGAACGGCGGCAGCCTGATCTCCGAAGATGGCACGACAACCACCGGTTACATGAACAGCCAGGCTACCGTCGATGCGGTGCAGTGGTACGTCGACCTGTTCGACACGCACCACGTCGCGCCGAACAAGACCGATCTGGCGGCTTTCGCCGGAGTCGATCTGTTCGCCACGCAGCAGGCTGCCATGTTGTGGAACGGCGTCTGGAATATCAACGGCTACGCAGAGGGTGATAATGCTCTGACGTTCAACTGGGGAACGAGCATCCTTCCGGCGGGTTCTGCGGGCAACGCTAATGCATTGTGCTGGGCGGGCTTCGCGGTGTATTCGGGCAGCGAGAACAAAGACCTCGCCTGGGAATTCATCAAGTATATCGCCGCCGGCGACGGGGCGAAAGACTTCGCCGAGTATGCTCTGACTACCGTTCAGTCGATTGCCGAGGGGCAGGGCTTAGTCGATGACCCGTACAAAGGACAGGTCATGGCTGACCTCGCCAATGTCCAGCCGATCCCGGACTTCACGACCCAATACTGGGCGGACTGCGGTGATAAATTCTTCAAGCAGGAGCTGGAGACGGTCATGACGGGCGGCGTGGCCGTCCAAGAGGCAATGGATAAAGCCGCCGCAGAAGCGGCTGCCTGCCTCGCCGAAAAGGCAGCCGGGTCTTAGGGTTGACCGAGAGACACTCACTTGAGTAACACGATCGGGCGGCACGCCACTGGCTGCCGCCCGATGTACTATTTGAATTCGATGTCTGAATAGACGGTAACTCTAGGCATGTGAAAGTGCTCCCGCCATGATACGAGTGACGACCGCTAACGCTCCAACACCACGTTCGAAAACTCGCATGACCCCTAAGGCGCGACGCGAGGCAACGATCTTTTATATGACCGTCTCGCCCTGGATCATCGGGTTCGTGGCGTTTACCGTAATTCCGATGGTGCTCTCGTTATACCTCAGCTTCACCGATTGGAAAGTCCTGACCCCGCCGCAATGGATCGGGGTGGACAACTACATTCGGATGTTCACCAACGACCCCGACTTCTACCAGTCGCTGAAGGTGACGATCCTCTATACAATCACCAGCGTGCCCCTGCAAATCGTCGTTGCGCTGTTTCTGGCGATGCTGCTCAACGAAGCGACGCGCGCTATTGGCTTTTTCCGAACCGCTTTTTACATCCCTTCGATCGTCGCCAGTGTCGCCTCTGCGGTGCTATGGCAGTGGATATTCAACCCGCGCTTCGGTCCGGTCAATGGTCTGCTGCGCTCACTCGGTCTGTACGCACCTAACTGGTTCAATGACCCCAATTACGCGCTCCCGGCTCTGGTTATCATGAGTACCTGGGGCGTTGGGGGGCAAATGCTGATCTTTCTGGCGGGGCTAAAAGGCGTGCCATCCAGCCTGTACGAAGCCGCCGAAGTGGACGGCGCCGGACGCCTGACGCGCTTCCTGCGCATTACGCTGCCGATGCTCAGCCCGACGATCTTCTTCAACCTGGTCATGTCGATGATCGGGGCGTTCCAGACGTTCGACTCGGCGTTCGTCATCTCGACAGCCCGCGCCGGGCAAATCGGCGCGCCGCTGAAATCGACCCTGTTTTACTTGCTGCATCTGTATCAGGAAGGGTTCACTTTCCTTAACATGGGCTACGCTTCGGCGCTGGCGTGGGTGCTGTTCATCGTCATTCTAGCGGTCACACTGGTCATCAACCGTTCATCCAAGCGCTGGGTGTTCTATTCCGGAGAAAGCGACTAGATCATGGCGGTCAAAGCTGCTGCTCCCACGACTATACAGACTACCGGTTTCTGGCATTGGCAGGAGCGAAATATTCTCGAATTCGCCCGCAAGACGCTGGTATATGCGCTGCTGATCATCCTGAGCCTCGTATTTCTGTTCCCGCTTTTCTGGATGGTCACGTCCGGGCTGAAGTCGGACACACAGATTTTCGTATGGCCCCCGCAGTGGATTCCGAACCCGATCCTGTGGTCGAATTTCCCGAAAGCTTTCAGCAACCCCCAGCTTCCGTTCGACAAGTTCGTGGTCAACACGCTGATCATCGAGGCGGGCGTTATCGTTGGTCGGTTGATCTCCTGCACGCTGGTGGCATACGGCTTCGCGCGGCTGCGCGCGCCGGGTAAGAACGTCCTGTTCACGATCCTGCTGGCGACGCTGATGCTGCCGCGCGCGGCGATCCTTATCCCGACGTACATCCTGTTCAACCAGTTGGGCTGGGTCAACACCTTCCTGCCGCTGATCGTCCCGGCGTGGTTCGGGGAAGCCTACGCGATCTTCCTGATGCGCCAGTTCTTCATGACGATTCCGCGTGAGCTGGAAGAAGCCGCCGTGATCGACGGTGCATCCACGCTGCACATCATCTGGAAGGTGATTGTGCCGCTGAGTATTCCCGTGCTGGCGGTGATCGCCATCCTGTCGTTCAAGGATACGTGGAACGACTTCCTGAATCCGCTGCTCTACCTGAGCGAGCCGAGCAAATATACGGTGGCGGTTGGGCTGGCGTATTTCAACGGGCAGTTCGACGTACAGTTGAACCTGCTCATGGCGGCGTCCGCCACGATGATGCTGCCGACGGTAATCCTGTTTATCTTCGCCCAACGCGCTTTCGTCGAGGGCATTTCCCTGACCGGGCTAAAAGGTTAATTGTATGCAGCTTCCGAACAATTATTACCACTGCTTTCTGGGCAATGGGATCGATGCCGTCCTGATCGGCTACACCGGTTCGATGGTGGCGGACAAAGTCAGCGTCGACCGCTGCGCGTGGTACAAATCCGACCGTTACTATCCCGAAGACAAGCTGGTGATGGTCGCTGGGCGCTTCCCGCTCAACAAGACGCTCGAACACGCCGAAGGGTCGGGCTGGTACGAAGTCGCGCCGCTCGGCAGGACGTGGTATTTCGTGATGCAGGACGGGCAGCGGCTCCAACTGCAGGCGAGCGACCAGCGCTTCGTGCCGCAGGACGGCACGCTGTACACCAGTGTCGATTACGGCTCGGTCAAGGGCGAGGTGGAGACGTGGATGCACGCGACCCGCTCGATCCTGGTCGAGCGCTACACCTTCGACCGGGATGTTGAGTTTCAGGCGTGGATGGGTCCCGGCGTGTGGCACGAGAACGAGGGCGAGCCGTGGGATACCGACCCCTTCCGCTCGGTCGAAATGGCGGCGGACGCGCCGGAAGGGCGCTACGACCTGGGCGAGACGCACGGCATCATGGCGCTGCGTGTCGAGCCTGCGCCGACCGCGTCCGGCGCTGATGGCGACGATCGCTGGGTGAGTGTGCGCGCCCGCACGATCACCAAATACTTCATGATCACCGACGACCGGCAGGGCGCGCTGACGACCGAGCTGCTCGATGAAGCGGTCACACGCGGTTACGACGCGCTGCGCCGGGAACACGTCGATTTCTGGCAGGCGTACTTCGCCGTGTCCAGCGTCGATATCCCCGACGAGCAGTTCCAGTATTTCCACGACGCCAGCATGTATCACTTCAAGGCGGCGCAGAACCCGGTGTCCGGCGGGATTCCGGTCAACAACCTGCGGCGGACGTGGTCGTCGCACGTGTTCTGGGACGCCTATTTCATGCACCGCGCCCTGCTCGAAGCCAACCACCGCGCCGAAGCGCTGGAAGGCTGCCGCTTCTTCGAGCGCACGCTGGAGCAGGCGCGCCGTCATGCCCGCGACGAATTCGGCTGCGACGGCGTGAAGTGGGACTGGGAGATCACCCACGACGGGCGCAAGGCGTACGGGACGCTGCTGCACATGAAATACCAGGTGCATAACAACGGCTCGTATGCCAATATGCTCATGGGCTACTACGACCAGACGCAGGATCGCGCGTATCTGGCGGAGTTCTATCCGATTCTGGAAGGGCTGGCGCAGTTCTTCATGAACTGCATCGTCGAACACACCGAGCGCGGCTACGAAATCGGCTATCTGGTCGGCGTCCACGAGAGCGCGGTCAAGGTGCGCAACGACGGCATTAATCTGGCGGGGACGATTGCTATTTTGCGCCACTGCGCCCGCGCCGCCCACATTCTGGGACGCGAGAATGAATTCACCGAGAAATGCCAGCTTGTCGCCGATCAACTGATCGCCACGATGGATTCGCTGTATAACGGGCGGTTTTTCAAGGCGTCGGAAGATGAAGACCGGATCAACATGAGTTCAATCGGTCCGATATTCCCGATGAGCGTGATCAAACCGCTGGACACGCGCGCCGTCAGCACGGCGGACGCTTACCTCGAGCGCTACGAAGGTCGGCTGATCGGTCACGGTGGCAGCGAGAGCGGCTTCCCGTGGTCGGCGGGCGTGATGGGTGCGATTCTGGCATGGCAGCGGCGCGGCGATGTGGCGTGGGACATCCTCGAACGCGCGCGCCCGACCATCTGCAATTTTGGCGGCATGACCGAGGTCATGGAAAACGGCGCCTGGAACATGCAGTATTTCGGCACGGCGCAGGGGGCGGTGTGCATCGCGCTGCACCAGCTTCTGCTTCAGAGCAGCGCCGAAGCCATCGACCTGTTCCCGGCGCTGCCGTCAAGCTGGGATCACGCCGGGTTCGAGCGGCTGTTGGCGCAGGGCTTCGCCGTGACGGCGCGATGGACGCCGCAGCAGGTCGAATGGACGGTGAAAAACGTTTCTTCGGCGCGGCTGGCGCGGGAAGTGCGTTTCGGCGCATACACGCAGCCGGTGGCGCTGGAGGCGGGACAAGAGCAAAGCGGGGTATGGGCGTTGCCGCCCGGTGAATGATGGCGCGAGCGACGAAACTGGCGGCAGCTTCTGGCAAGTCGCCTGAACGGGTGGCGCAAGCCGTCGATCTGTCCGGGCAGCGGCGGCTGGCGCTGGTCGCGCTGTTTGTCGTATCGGCGGCGGGGCTGGTCTTCGAGATCGCGCTCACG
>JADLHH010000261.1 GCA_020848855.1 Anaerolineae bacterium
ACGCCTTGCCATCTTCGGGGAAGCGGCAGAAACCGGCTTCGTCGCAGTTATCGCCAATCGACGGCGAGATCACCCACTGACGCCAGGGCTGGCGCAGGATGGTCTGCTGGACGGGAGCGCTCGCGCCAGAGTAGGCGAACAGCGCTTCGTACATCGGCACGAGGTTCAGGTCCATCAGGCGACCGCTGCGCACCGGTCCGACGTGGTCGGGCGCGTTGCTGCGGAAGATCGCCGCGATGCGGGTGACGCCGCCTTCGACTTCGTATTCGTAGACCACGTCCGCCTCGTTGATGCCGCTCTGCGGGCGGACAATCGGCGGGTAGTTCGAGATTTTGACGAGGATATTCCGGCGCAGCATCGCTTCTTCGCTGGGGTACGGCAGCCCGGTCAGCGGGTTGAAGCCGTCCGGGTAGGTTGCCGGTCCCACGAGCGTTGGCGTGGGCGAGGGCGTGAAGGTTTCGGTCGGTGTCAGCGTCGGCGTCAGGCTGGGCGTGAGCGTCGCGCTGGGAGTGAGTGTGGCGGTTGGCGGCAGGGTAGGCGTGGCGCTGGCGGGAACCGGCGTATTGGTGAAGAAGGCGACGGGAAGCGGTGTATTCGTCCCCGGCAGCGTGACCTGCACGACGGGGGCGGCGGACAGCGAGACCGAGCTGATGGTCAGCAGCGCTGCCGACAGGGTGAGCAATATCAGACTGTATACCCGACGCATACCATCCCTTAGACTGGTGGACACAGGTGTCCGGCTTCGGGCTTCCGAACTCCGGGCGCGTGAAGTATACGCCCATCGGACTGGATTGCACAGGGGCTATACGGGCGGCAAACGGTTGTACTATAATCGATTCGGTATCCCGAAGATAGGTCAATGGAATGGTCATGTCCCGGCGTCTGCTGATTTCCTACGCGCATCCTGATGACGAAAGTTTCGGCTTGGGCGGCTTGATTTCGCGCTATGTCGCCGCTGGTGTCGAAGTCAGTTTGATCTGCGCCACCAACGGCGAGCGCGGCACGGTCAAGCCGGAATTCCTCGACGGGCATGACTCGATTGCGTCGCTGCGGCTGGCGGAACTGGACTGCGCCGCCGAGATGCTCGGCTTGAAGCACGTCGTCAAGCTGGGCTATAAAGACAGCGGCATGATGGGTTCCGAAACGTCCAATGACCCCGACTGCCTGTGGCAGGCGCCGGTCGCGGACGTGACCCGCCGGGTGGTCGAAGTGATCCGCGACCTCAAGCCGCAGGTGGTGATCACCTTCAACCGTTATGGCGGCTACGGGCATCCTGACCATATCGCCATTCAGCGGGCGACCACCGAAGCCTTCCCGCTGGCGGGCGACCCGACCTACGAGACCGGGCAAGCGCCCTACGCGTCGCAGAAGCTGTATTACACCAGCATCTCGACGGCACAGGTGCGGCTGGGGGTGTGGATCACCCGGCTGCGCGGGCAGGACCCGCGCCGTCTGGGGCGCAACAAGGATTTCGACCTGGTGGCGATCCTCGATCACATCGAGCCGGTACACACGCTGGTCAACATTCGCGATTACTACGATGCCTGGGAGGAAGCCAGCGCCTGCCATGCCAGCCAGCTTGGCGGCGGTGGCTGGCGTATCCCAATGGGGCTGCGGCGGGTGGTCGCGCCGAATCAGGCGCTGACGCGCATCTTTCCCGCCCCGGCGCGCAACCGCGTCGACGAGCGCGACCTGTTCGAGCGCGTGCGCGAAGACGAGCCGATGCCGGCATGAGCGACCCCGCTGGTATGGGCGACCATGCCGACCGTATCGACCGCCTGCTCGACGCCGTCGAGCTGGTCAAGCTGAACCGTCGCGGCGAAGCTCGTCACCTGCTGCGCGATTTAATCCGCGAGGACAACAACTTCGAAGACGCATGGCTGTGGATGAGCGTGGCGGTCGATTCGCTCGACCAGAGTTCGATCTGTCTCGATAACGTGCTGCGCGTCAACCCCAAAAACGCCGATGCTGCCGGGGCGCTGTACCGCATCCGTATCCCCGAAATGGAGATGGAACAGCGGCGCTCGCGGCTGCGCTTCTACCGCGATCTGTCGCTGACCTCGATGTGGATCGTGATCACGGCGCTGCTCACCGCCGCCTTTTTCACGATCTCGTCACTTGCCGCGTAGCAGCGGCGCGTATTCCCGACCGACCAGTGTCTGTCCGTCCTGGCTCTGAATCCAGCCGATGAACGCGCGATAATGCTGTTCCAGCGGGTCGTCGGCGGACGGCTCGTGCTGCCCGGCGACGTAGACGATGGAACGCAGCGGGTAGACGTTGTCGTAGACGTTGTCGAGCGTCGGCGCAGCGCCGTCGAGCGCCAGCGCCCGAACCGAGTCGTTCAGATAGCTCATCGACACGTACCCGATGCTGTCTGGCTGGCGCGCGACGCTGGCAACCACCGCCTCGCTGGATGGCGCGATCTGCGCGATGGGGGTGGTGCGGCGCGCGCCCATGATCAGCCCCTCGAATTCCGCCCGCGTGCCCGACCCGTTTTCGCGGCTGATGACGAGGATATCGCCGCCGCGCCCGCCGACATCGCTCCAGCGCTCCGTCCAGCCCTGATAAATGAGCCGAACCTGCGCCGTCGTCAGCCGCGCGAGGTTGTTGTCCGGGTGGACGATCACGGCGATGCCATCCTGCCCGATGGGCGCTGCCCACAGCGGGCTGTCGTCGTCGAGGTGGTTGGTGATCAGGTAGGCGCTCTCGTCTCGCATGACCTCGCGCACCATCGCCCCGTAATCGCCGGTGGAAATTTCGAACGAGATGGACGGGTTGAGCCGGCTGTAATGGGTGGTGAGGACACGAACCAGCGGGATGGTCGAGGTCGTCGCATAGAGGCGGAGAGCCGTTACGTTCGTCGTCGGCGTTGCCGCCGGGATGATTTGCGTGCTACAACTCACCAGCGTGAAGGCAACTGCAGCGAGGGTGCGACTGGCTCTCCCCATACTGCGATCACATACCTCGGCGAACGTTGGACAAGGATGGCGGTTTCACGAATGATCCTTCAGGCTGCCTGCAGATAGCGCTGCAGAAAACGGTCGACGTAGTCCGTCAGGCTGCCGTCCAGAATGGCGGCACGCATGGCTTGCACGTGCCGGATGAGAAAGCGGATGTTATGGACGCTGAGCAGGTAATGCGCGAGCAGCTCTTTCGCCTTGACCAGATGGCGAATGTAGGCGCGTGAGAAGTTCTGGCAGCAGGTACAGTCGCAGGTCGGGTCGATGGGCGCCGGGTCACGGGCGTGCGCCAGATTCGCCATGTTGATCGTGCCATCGAGCGTGAACGCCGCGCCGTGCCGGGCGATGCGCGTCGGCAGCACGCAGTCGAAGATGTCGATGCCGCGCAGCACCGCTTCTGCCAGGTCGTCCGGCGCGCCGACGCCCATCAGATAGCGCGGCTTGTCGTCCGGCAGCATCGGCACGCAGGTGTCGAGCGTGCGGTACATCTCGCTCTTGCTCTCGCCCACCGCCAGCCCGCCGACCGCGTAGCCGGGGAAGTCGAGCCGGCGCAGCGCTTCCGACGATTCGGCGCGCAGGTCTTCGAAGATGCCGCCCTGCTGGATGCCGAACAGCGCCTGCTTCGACATATCGGCGTGGGTTTCGCGGCAGCGCGCCGCCCATTTGCTCGTCCGAGCGACGGCGCTGGTGACGACGGCGCGGTCGGTCGGGGTGGGGCACTGGTCGAAGCACATGATGATGTCCGCGCCGAGATTTTCCTGTATCTGGATGGAGCGTTCGGGCGTCAGGCGGTGCTTGCTGCCGTCGAGGTGGCTGCGGAAGGTCACGCCTTCGTCGTCGATCTTGTTGATCTGCGCCAGGCTGAACACCTGAAAGCCGCCGGAATCGGTCAGGATCGGACCATCCCAGCGCATGAACTCGTGCAGCCCGCCCATGTCGTGGACGAGGTCGTCGCCCGGTCGCAGGTACAGGTGATAGGTGTTTGCCAGAACCAGCGTCGCGCCGATCTCGTGCAGGTCACGCGGGGGGACGGCTTTCACGGTCGCCTGAGTGCCGACCGGGGCGAAAACCGGTGTCAGCAAATCGCCGCGCGGGGTATGGAACACGCCGGCGCGGGCACGATTTTGCGTTTTGATCGTCTCGAAATAAAATGACATTTAGGTTATCTCAGTTTTTAGCTATTGGTGATCGGTTCCTTAAGGAAAAGCGCCACTGGTGGTGGGCGCTTGACGAAGAACGAAAACCGAGTAGCTAATCACTTCTGCAATGCCTGCGTCATTTTAACAAAAAATACACCTGAATGTACGCTCAGAGCGAGACGAAGATTACCCACATAACCAACAAACCAACATGCCAACACTATGATCAGTCTGTATGACATTCTCGAAGCGGGAAATGGACAACCTTTCGGCGAGCCGGGCGCGGAAATCTTCACGGACTTCTCGTTCGACTCGCGGACGGCGGTCGAGTCGAGCCTGTACGTAGCGCTCAAGACCGACGCCGGCGACGGACACCAGTACATCGCCGAAGCGGTGCAGAACGGCGCGACCGGCGTGCTGTGGACCCGCCCGCCGGATATCGACACCACCGGGCTGTCGGTGATTCTGGTGAAAGACCCCTACGCCGCGCTGATGATGTGGTCGAGCTATATCCTGAAGAAGTTCGCGCCGCAGGTGATCGCCGTCACCGGGTCGTCGGGCAAGTCGGTGACGGTCGCGGCGATCAGCCACGTGCTGCAAACGCGCCATTCGGTGCTGCGCAGCGTCGACGTGGCGGGCGGGCGGCTGACCCTGCCGATGACGCTGGCGAAGCTCAACGGCGAGCATCAGATCGTCGTGCTCGAACTGGCGCCGTCGCAGCCCGGCGACCTCGCCGGGATGGTGCAGTCGGTCAAGCCGGAGGTCGGCGTGATTACACGCATCGGCACGCCGCACCGCAGCGAGGCGGCGCACGCGCTGGCAGACGAAGACGCGCTGCTGATCGAGCGGCTGCCGGAAACCGGGCTGGCGGTGCTGAACTACGACGATGACCGCACCCGGACGATGAACGAGCGCACCAAAGCGAAGGCGCTGACCATCGGGCTGGAAGGCTTCGGCGCGGACGTGACGGCGTACAACGTGGTGCTGGGCGCGACCGGGACAGGCTTCGACGTGCGCGTCGGCGAGACCCGGCTGGTCGGGCGCTGGTCGCCGCTGCTGGGCAACCACCAGTTGTACGCGGTGCTGGCGGCGGTGGCGGTCGGCACGCACTACGATATCCCGCCTGCCGACGCGCTCAAGGCGCTGACCATGATGACGCCGCTGCCGGGCAGGATGAACCCGCTCAACGGCATCGGCGGCGCGCTGCTGGTCGATGATTCGTATGGGGCAGACCCGGAGACGACGCTGGCGGCGCTCGACTGGCTGCACGCCGTAACCGACCAGCACCACCGGACGATCTTCATCTTCGGCGACATGGACGAGCTGGGGGACTACAACCAGCGCGGGCATCGCGCCGTCGGTCAGAAGGCGGCGGAAACCGTCGATCTGTTCATCACCGTCGGCAAGGATGCGGCTTATGCCGCCCGCGCCGCCATTGACCAGGGGATGGCGACCGACCGCGTGCGCGCGACCTACAGTATGCACGACGCCGTCGCCCAGTTGAAGGAGCCGGGCGCGCTCACGTCCGATGATATCGTGCTGATCAAGGGCGGGGCGGCGTCGCGCACCGAAATGATCGCCCACGCGCTGCTGGCGGACGAGGCGGATGCCAACCTGCTGCCGCGCGCCAGCCATTACACCGAACTCGACATGCTGCTGCGCCCGATGCGCTCTAGCTGGGTGGATATCGACCTCGACGCGCTGGCGGAGAACGTGCGCGGGCTGAAGGCGCTGGTGGGCGATTCAGTCACGCTGATGGCGGTCGTCAAAGCCAACGCCTACGGGCACGGCGCGATCCCGGTGGCGCGGACGGCGCTGTTCAACGGCGCGGAATACCTCGCCGTCGCCTCGATCACCGAAGCGCTCGAACTGCGCAGCGCGGGCATCGACGCGCCGATCCTGGTGATGAGCTACACGCCGATGCAGGCGATCCGGCAGGCGGTGCGCGAGAACATCACTATCACCGTGTACGACCCGGAACTGGCGCGTGCCTACGACAGCGCCGCCCGCGAAGCCGGGGGACGGCTGCTCGTCCACGTCAAGGTCGATACCGGCATGGGGCGGATGGGCGTGCTGGCGTCCGACGCGATGCCATTGTTCCGCTCGCTGCTCAGCCTGTCGCATTTGGAAGTCGAGGGCATCTACACGCACTTCGCGCAAGCCGACGAGAGCCTGGCTTTCACGCTGGCGCAGGTCGAAACCTTCAGGCAGGTACTGAAGCCGCTCCAGGCGACCGGCTTCTCGTTCAAATACATCCACGCCGCCAACTCCGCCGGCACGCTGATCTCGAACGAGACGCATTTCAACGCCGTGCGCGTCGGACTGGCGATGTACGGCTTGTCGCCGTCGGAGCTGGCGCAGGTTCCGCCGAATTTCAAGCCGGTGCTGTCGTGGAAAACGGTGATCGCGCAGGTCAAAACGCTCCCGCCGGGGCATCCGGTCGGCTACGGCAGCACCTATCAAGCCAGTGAAAACGACCGCATCGCCGTCATCCCGGTCGGCTATTCCGATGGACTGCGCCGCGCGCCGCAGTACTGGGGGCACGTGCTGGTGAGGGGCAACGTCGCGCCGATTGTCGGGCGGGTAAGCATGGAGAAGACGACGATCAACGTCACGCACATCCCCGGCGTGTCGGTGGGCGACGAAGTGGTGCTGATCGGCACGCAGGAAGGAATGACGGTCAGCATCGACGACATCGCGCGGCGGCTCGGCACGATCAGCTACGAGATTCTGTGCGGCATCGTGCCGCGCGCGCCGAGAGTGTGATCTTGGATGCGGGATTGTAGGGGCGCACCTGTGTGTGCGCCCGGTTTTGCCTGGGGCAGACACACGGGTCTGCCCCTACAAAACATCACGGCGCTTAACTGAAGGGGTTACGTCCCGCCTGCCAACTGCGCCTGAATCGTCTGGATGACGGCGTCCCGATCCGTGCCAAACGAGAATTCGTAGGCGATGCGCGACTGCGGGTCGAGCAGATAGACGCGGGTCGTGTGATCGACCGTGTAATTTTCCCCCTGTTCGGTGTGCAGTGTGTAATCCAGCCCGTAATCGGGACCGATCTCCGCCAGCGTCTCCGGGTCGCTGCTCATGCCGACGAACGATGGGTCGAAGCGGCTGAGATACTGGCGCATCACGTCGGGCGTGTCGCGCTCGCCGTCGACGCTGATGAACAGGAAATTGAGCTGATCGGCATCGTCGCCGAGCGCCCGCTTGACATTCACCCATTCCGCCAGCGTCAGCGGGCAGAAATCCGGGCAGTGGGTGTAGCCGAAGAACAGCAGCGTCCACTTGCCGCGCAGGTCGCTCAGGCTGACGGGCTGCCCGTCGCTGCTGCCGGGCAGGCTGAAGTCGCGGGTTTCGATGGGCGGGCTGACGACGATCACGCCGCTGGACGGCGTCGCGGTCGGGGCGGGCGCGTTCAGCGCGCTGCGCAGACTGAGCACGGCGAAGATCGCCAGCAGCAGCACGCCGATCACCAGCAGGGCGAGCAGG
>JADLHH010000262.1 GCA_020848855.1 Anaerolineae bacterium
CCGAACGACCGGGACCGGGCAGCCGCATCTCCGGCAGCACATCGAACGAGGCGACGCGCCCGCCGAAAAGCACGCCCTCGAAATTCGCTTCGATCACCCGCAGCGGGACGGCAGCCGCCCAAAGTCGGCGCTGCTCGTCCACTGACGTGCTGAGTTCGGCGCGGATAGCATTGACCGACTCATTGTACGTGCCCAGCAGCGCGGCGACGTTCAGGTCGCGCTGGGCGGCGTCGGAGTCGAACGACAGCCGCGCCCGTGCCCGCGATGCATAGTAGTCGCCCCGGTAGGTGGGGTCGCCCAACCGCGCAATCGCCTGCGTGAACGCCGCGTCCGCCGCGCGAGCATCGCCCGCGACAGTCAGCGCATGTTCGCCCACCACCCACCACTCGCCCGCGCTTGCCGGTGCGGCAGGGACGAGCGCCGCCAGCCGCTGCGGATCGAGCGCGGCGAAGATTCGGTAGCGTAGATCGAGTGCGATCCGGTCGGCGTAGGCTTCAAGTGCCTGCCGCCTTAGATCGGTCGCCCACCAGAAGGTCGAAAGCGGCAGGTCGCCTGGATCGTACGTGCCGAGGTGACGGCGGTAAGCGTCGACGATTGCTTCCGGCGGCGCGGCATTTTCGTTTTCGGCAAGCCGTGCCCACATCAGCAGCGCGCCGCTGCGGTTGTCGAGGTTGATGGCGGTTTGCAGCGCGTCGAGCGCCTGCGCCGTCGCGCCCTGCCGGGCGTACAGCGCCGCCAGATTGATCCAGCCGGTATCCCAGGTCGGCTCCAGCACCAGCGCGTGTTCGTATGCCGGGATTGCCGCGTCGCCTTCGGTCAGGTAGGCAACCTGCAGCGCATACAGCCGGAGCGATGGGTCGAGCGCCTCTGCCTGCCGCGCTGCGTCCAGCGAGCGCTCGGTGACGCTGGTGCTGATTATCGCCTGCGCCTGATCCGAAAGCGCCAGTCCCGCGCCATAGCCGACGATCAGGATTAGCCCGACGATGGCTGCCGCCCGGCTGCCCACCAGCGGCGGATCGCTGCGCTGGCGGGTCGTCGTGACGCAGTACGCCGTCAAGCCGAGCGCCAGCAGCGCCAGCGGTACGATCGTGAACGTGTCGAAGAAGCTGTGCGCCCCGAAGCCGACCAGCCCGGCGAGCGCGCCTTCCAGATGTCGGCGGCGTGTCGGGGTCTCGGCGCTGCGCCACAGCCGCCACCACGAGCGCAGCAGCAGCGCGCCCAGCCCCAGCGCCACCAGCGCCCCGGCGATGCCGGTCTCCGCCAGCGTATTCAGGTAGACGTTGTGAGCGGTTCCCAGCCGGTTGTCGACGTAGGTTGGGTCGCGGTAGAGGCGGTATGCCCGCCCGAACTCACCCGGTCCGACGCCCAGTACAGGATGTCCGGCGGCGATATCGAGCGCGCCGCGCCACAGGTCGAAGCGCAGCACATCGCCTGCCGTGTGACCGGGGTCGGCGCTGAGCCGGGCAAGCACCAGCGCGGCGACTGTGACCAGCGCGACGATGCCGAGCGCGATGGGCACAATGAAGCGTCGGACGATCTGCCGGAGCCGCTGACTGTGCGCGACCTGCAGCAGCGCGAAAACGCCCAAGCCCGCGCCGAGCGAAATCCAGCCGCCGCGCGAATTGGTCAGCAGCATGATGATCGCCAGCAGCGCCGCCAGCAGCCAGAAGGCGAGCCGGGCAGCCCGCTGCTGGACGCTGAACCCCCAGGCGAAGGCGACGACCGCCAGCGGAGCGCTGTAGGCTGCCAGCCACGTACTGACGCCCAGCGGCACGAACAGGCGCGGCGACGCCAGCGGGAACGGGATGTCGCCGCCCAGCACGCTGATCCAGCCGACGGTCGGTGTGGCGAAGCCCCAGCCGAAGAACCACGAGCCAAGCTGCGCGCCCGCCAGAATCACGACCAGCGCCGCCAGCAGAAACTGGGTTTCGACCACCCGCGATTCACGCCCGCGCTGCAACTGATCGACGATGATGAAGAAGAAGCCGAGGTTGGTCAGCGGCAGCCATAGATTTTCCAGCGCCATGCGCGGGTCGAGGCTGACCAGCGCCGACGCACACCAGACGACTACGCCCAGATAGAGCAGGGGGTTGAGCGGAGTCGGCGGCAGACCGCGCCGCCTCGCCAGCCGCAGCGCGAGCCACGCGCCCAGCACGACCGTGACGAACAGGTGCTGGAACGCGCGCACCGCGAATATCTGATAATAATAGGTGCCGCCCACCAGCGCGAAATAGGTGGCGGCGAGGATGAAGCCGTAACGTCCGATACGGGTGGCGATCATGCGTCCCTGTCGCAGCGTCGTGATCTTCGGGTCAGTGTAGTCGCTTCTGTGCGACGCGGCAAGATTGCGCTAATGTTATGCGGCTGCCACAAAGGAGTGACCATGTTACCGCTGCGTGTCGATCAAAACGTGCAACTGCGCCCGCTTTCAAGCGACGATACCGAGGCGTTCTTCAACCTGATCATTCAGGATCGGGCGCGCCTCGATCAGTGGATGCGTTGGACAGCGCAGGTACAGACGCTGGACGACGCGCGCACGTACATCGAGCGCTCTGCCGCACGCTATGCCGAAAACGTGGGGTTTCACGCCGGGTTGTGGGACGGCAACACCCTGACCGGCGGTGTCGCCTGCCGCGATATTGACCGCGAGAACCGACAAGCCGAGATCGGCTACTGGCTGGGCGCGGAATTCACCGGGCGTGGGCTGGTGACGCGCGCCTGCCGCGCGCTGATCACGGCGCTGTTCGAGCGAGAGGAGCTTCACCGCATCGAGATTCGCTGCGTGACCGACAATCTGCCCAGCCGGGCGGTCGCCGAGCGGCTGGGCTTCACGTTTGAAGGAACCGAGCGCGAATCGGTGTGGATCACCAACCGCTTTCGCGACCACGCCCGCTATTCGCTGCTGGATCGCGAATGGCGACCGTAGCTCAGCCCCAGGTGTTCATCACCTGGCGCAGAATGGCGAATTCGCCGATGTGATAGGCGTTATGATCGGCGACCAGCAGCGCCTCCCGCAGAATCGTATGCCCGTTGTAGCCGTGCGGGATCGGCGCGAACAGGTCGGCTGCCGGATCGAGCACGATGTTGCGCATCGCCTGAAAATCTTCCCGGAACTGGGCGATGGTATTGTTCCAGCCCACCGGGTCGGTCTGGGCGGTCTGCGGGGGCCAGTAACCGGCGGGCCAGTCCGGCGAAACGTGCTGCGGGTTGCGTACGTATTCGAGGATATCCCACTGGGTGATCCGCAGGTGTTCGAGGATGTGCCAGGGGGTGTAGGGCACGTTCGGGGGATAGGTATTGATCGCCGTCATCGGAAAATTGGCGACGGCGTCGTCGAAAAACATCGCCGCCTGCCTGCCGTCGAGCAGGGCAATGACGTGTTTACGCAGCGCGAGATCGGTATTCATCGTTTGCAGTCCTGTTGAAGTCACCTGGTTCTAGTCTATCACGACATCGGCTGCCCACCGGGCGACCACGTGATACTGTCACACGGAGAAAATTGAGATGCCCCGGAAAGATTTGCACGAAGACAATCGCATATCCTGGAACGCCGCGACCGAGGCGCACAACAGCCATAAGCGCGATCAGGCAACGTTCTTGCGGAACGGCGGCAGCACCCTGTTCCCGGAAGAAATCGAGCTTCTGGGCGACCTGCACGGCAAGTCACTGCTGCATTTGCAGTGCAACGCCGGACAGGACACGCTCAGCCTGGCGCGGCTCGGCACGACCGTGACCGGCGTGGACATCAGCGATACGGCGGTCGAATTCGCGCGTTTCCTGTCGGCTGAAACGGGCATCCCGGCGACCTTCGAGCGCTCGGACATCTGCGACTGGATGGCGGCGACCGACTCAACATTCGACGGGGTATTCTCGTCTTACGGCGCGCTCGTCTGGCTGTCCGATTTGCAGGCATGGGGGCGCGGGATCGCGCGGGTGCTGAAGCCCGGCGGGCGGGTAGTGGTGCTGGAATTCCACCCCATGTTCAACGCGTTCGAGGAGGGCTGGCGGCTCACATACGATTATATGGGCGGCGCGCAGGTCACCTTCGCCGGCGTTGGCGACTACATCGTGCTTGCCGGGGACGTGCTGACGCCGTCCGGCTTTCAAGAAGGCGTGGTCGATTTCAAGAACCCGCATCCCTCGCACGAATTCTGCTGGGGCGTTGCCGATGTCGTTATGCCGCTGATCGACGCCGGGCTGAGGCTCGCGACTTTGCGTGAGTACCCGTACTCGAACGGCTTCAAACGCTTCAGCGACATGCGTGCGCTGCCCGGCGGGCGCTTCGTGATGCCAGAAGGGATGCCACAAATTCCGATGATGCTGGGCGTGGTCGCCGATAAACCGGCGTTGTAGCCGGGTGGATCGCGAACGACGAAGCGATGCAGCTTATTTGGCTTGCTTGGCGGGCAGGTACTGGTTGACCTCGTTCGTCAGGCGGCGGTGCATCTCTGCCTTGGAGATGTGACCGTTCGCTCCGGCGGCGCGGCTGTTGCTGATGAACTCGTCGGTATCGACGGCGGACAGCATGACGACCGGGATTTTGCCGGCGGTGGGATGCTGGCGAATCTGCTCGCACAATTCAAGCCCGTTCATGCCGGGCATCATGTAATCGAGCAGGCAAAGATCGGGAGTAGTTTCCTGAAGGATTTCGAGCGCGGCGTAGGGCGTTGGCGCTTTGAGGACGATATAACCTTGTCGGCGGAGAAGAATCTCCACAAGGACGAGAATCTGCTCATCGTCATCAACAATCATGATGGTCGGCTGCATTGGGTTCCTCAATGACGCAACTGGACAAAGGAACCCATTCCCTTTATCCAGCAGCGAATCTCACGATGATTTGATTTTACCAGAGTCTTCACGCAACGAGCGCAATTTCCTGCGCCAGTTCCTCAAGGGAACCCGCCTGAATATTCTGGAGCCAGTCCTGGGTTTCGAGTGAAAGCCCAAAACTCGCCATCACGGAAGCATCGCGTTTATTGACCAGGAGGTCGCACAGGGTGTCGTCGAGCAGCGCGCTGCCCATCAGGCGGTCGATACGGCGCTTCTCGTCGGTGTTCAGCAGGAACCCACGCCAAATGCTGGTGCGGGTGAAGTGATTTTCGCGCTGTGCTGTACGGTGGAGTTCTCGCAGGACCATCAGTTTTCTTCCTATGCTCAGTCGTTTTCGCGTACTCGGGTTAAGACTCGTTATCCGCTGGTATCGTTAAAGAACGTCGCTGCCGCCGGGCATGGGTCCGCGCAGGACATCCGAACCGCCGGGCATCGGTCCGCGCAGCACATCGCTGCCGCCGGGCATGGGTCCACGCAGCACGTCGGAACCACCAGGCATGGGTCCACGCAGCACATCAGAACCGCCGGGCATTGGGCCACGATTAATAGCATGGAACGCCATGAGATTGCTCCTTCGTAAGGGCTATGTTAAATTTCGTTATGGACTATACTTTAGATAATGGTGTGCAACAAAGTGCTTACCAAAAATGGACACTTTTGGGAAATCTAACGATTTTCACAAAAAAGACCGCTCAGTCGAGCGG
>JADLHH010000263.1 GCA_020848855.1 Anaerolineae bacterium
CGTGCGTCCACTGCCCGCCAACGACGACTGTCACCCGTCCCTGCTCATCGATATATCCGAGACCGGCTTCAGGCTGCAAATAGGCATGTTCCTGATACCCAGTCGAATATTCGCCTTCGAGCACAACATCCGCCTGCGCCCATCCCGCTTCCACGTCGCCGTACCGCGTGCGGTAATGGACGAGCACGTTGTTGGGCTTGTTGGCGTGAAGCTGCGGCGCGCCATCTTTCATCGCCTCGAATGGGTCGAAGACGGTCGGCAAATCTTCGTATTCGACGTGGATCAGCCTGACCGCTTCGGCGGCGATGGCTTCAGTCTCGGCAACCACAATCGCCACGTTGTCCATATAGCAGCGCACGACATCCGCGCCAGGCATACTGCTTCCCGGACCGCACAGCACGGGCTGATCTTTCGTCACCAACCCATATTCGTTGACCGGCACGTCCTTCGCCGTGAAGATGGCGACGACTCCCGGCAGCGCTTCGGCGTCGCGCGTGTCGATGGACACGATGCGGGCGTGCGCGCGGTCGCTGAAGCGCAGCTTCATGTAAAGCTGACCGTCCATGTCGAAATCGCCCGGATACGGCGTTTCGCCCGTGACTTTCCCCACCGCATCGATTCGCCGGACGCTCTGCCCGACGACTACCGTGTTATTGTTCGCCAACGTCGACTCACCTCATGTCACAGAAAGTCAGCGAAACGATGCGATGGCATCGTTCGCATCAAACCTCGTCATTCAGCGCCAACCGCGCCGACATTCGTTCAAGTTGCGACCACATCCCCGGCGGTAACCGCTGATCCCGCTCCCGCCCGTGCCGCCTCGTTGTTCAGGATGCGGTGCATGATCGCAATCGAGGTTGCGTAGGTCGGGTCGACGCCGGCATAACTCAGGTTCGTGCCCAGATTCTTGCCCTTCGTGAACGGCGTATCCGACGCATAGTGCAAAATCCCTACGTCGAACGGCACGCCATACAGGTTGGCGATCTCGTTCTGCGGGTGGCGCTTGGGGCGGAAAGCTTCGTACACGGAAGACAGGTAGGGTCCCGCTTCCATCTCGATCACGGTGTAGCCTTCCTGGTAGAACACGCTCATGTAGCGCGGGTTCTGCAGGAACGTCCCCAGCGCGCTGATCACCTTCTGGTTATCCAGCACCGAGCCGAATGTCAGGAACGGCGCGACATCCTGCGCCGTGAAACAGTTGTTGAACAGGTAGGTATTCTGCGAGTGTTCGTCGTGGACGACGTTCGAGATCATCACGTCGCCGATGCGCCCGTTGAGCGTCGCGGCTTTGCCCATGATATACACGCCGAGCAGCGGCGACACTTTCTCCGAAACGCGCATCAGGATTTCGTACGCCGCCAGCCCCAGCGGATAATCCACATTGACGATCACGGCGTCGCTGCGTGACAGCCACTCATAGTCGATTCCGCCGCAGATGCGCGGGTCGAGCCAGTCCGGGCGCAGCTTGCTCAGCTCGATCACCTGCGCCTCGAAATCCGCGCCGTGCCTGCTCGGTACGCGATGAATGCCGATTTCCGCCTCGTCGTCGCGCAGACGCCGCGACGGCTGATCGTCGGAATCGGCAAGATATTTCTTCGAGATGTAGTACAGGAAATTCGGCTTGGTCGTCGCGCCGCCGTCCGCCTGAATCGCGCGGAATTCCGCCATCAGGCTTTCATGCCCGCGCGCTTCGATGAACTGAAGCAGCTTCTTCTCCTCGCGCAGCGCGAAGCCGGTCAGCAGGTTCGGGAGCGAGTGCGTATTGCTGGAGACGAAATACACCGGGCGATCTTCGAGATCGAGGCGGTCGCGCACCTGCGCCGCCAGATCATCCCACCAGCGCGAAGTCGCCCGCCGGTAATCCGCCAGCGACCCGGCAATCTGGCGAATACCAATCGACTTGCGCTCTCTGGACATGGCATACAGCGTGCGGATGAAGCGCGTGCCCCACACCACTTCGATGCGGCGCAGGTCGGCGCTGTCGAGCTGCAGCGTCGCCGCCAGCATCACCAGCTCGCTTTCACTGAGCGGCGTCGTCCGGTCGTGGTACTGCGCCAGAAACAGCCGCGCGACTTCGGTTTGCAGCAGCGCGTTGAGCTTGTTCCATTCGATCTGGTATGCCGTCAGAATCGGGATCAGGTCGTCAATATCGGAGCGGCTGGAGACGAACACCGCCAGCCGGTGCGCGCCGTCGAAGTGCATCCGACGGCGGCGACCGGGCGAATAAACCTGCTCCCACTCGGTCACCGGGTAATTGGCGTCGACAAACGACTTTTCCAACTGCCCCAGCAGCACGAAATCGACTTCGGTCATACAGGCGGGCAGGCGCAGGCTGGTATAGATGAGCGCAGAAACGTCCGGCTCCGGGCTGCGCGCCTGCACGTGCAGGGTCGACTCGGTCGCCATGTGGCTTTCGACCAGTGATTCGACCTTGAATGTATGAGTCGAACGCAGCAGCGAATAGTACGTTCGCATGTAGAGTTCGATCTCTTCACTTCCGGTCTTCGGTACGGTGCGATCCATCGTCTACTTCTGCTGATTCTTCTCGACGAATTCGCGCATTTCCCGGTTGAGCGTGCGCTGACGCTTGCGCGCCATCCGTTTGTATTTCTCGTTCTCGTCGCGTTCCTTGACCAGTTCCTTCTCGCTAACGTTGAGCGCCTTTCTTGGCGCAGCCAGCGTCACAATCAACGCGGCGATCAGTGCCATGAGCAGGAAGAGCACGAACGTGAAAATAAGCTGCAACTGCTGAGCCGTCAGCCCAGCGCCCGCCGGCGGGAAACGTCCTTTCGTCACCGACCTCACCGCGCTGATGGCAGTCGGCGCGAGGAACCACGCGATAATGAGCAGCGCGACGATCAGTAGAAAGCCGTAGGCTGCCCATCGCCGGCGGCTGCGCTGTTCGATGACAACTTTATACTGACCCATGAGCTTTCTCCCGCTCTAGCTTGCTCGCTTCGACGAACGCCTGGATGATCTTGTAGTAGCCCGTGCACCGGCACAGATTACCGGTTACGCTCTGCTGGATTTGAGCGGTCGTCGGCTCGGCGTGTTCTTCCAGCAGCTTTGCGCCCGCCATCAGGAACCCCGGCGTGCAGTAGCCGCACTGCACCGCCCCCTGTTCGACGAATGCCGCCTGAATGGGATGAAGATCGCCGTTCGACCGCAAGCCTTCGACGGTGACGATCTCCGCGCCATGCGCACGCGGCGCCGCGACCATGCACGACATCACCGCCGCGCCGTCGAGGAAGACGGTACACGCGCCGCATTCGCCTTCGGCGCAACCCTCTTTCGTACCCGGCAGCCCGGCGTCTTCGCGCAGGAAACGCAGCAGCGTCTTGTCCTGCCTGGTCGTGATCGTCCGGCGCTCGCCGTTGATCGTCGTCTCAATCGGCTGCCCGGCAGCGTGTTCAACGCGCTGCGCGGGCGGCGGCGCGACCGCGCCGTGCTTCTCGCCCCACAGCATCGCGGGGTCGGTCGGGTAGGTATCGCGCTCGCTGCCCGCCGCCAGCGCCCTAAGCGCCCGCGACACCAGCACGCGCACCATATCGGTGCGATCGTCGGCAGTTCCGCGCACGTCGTCGATGGGCGAGACCGCTGCCGCCGCCAGCCGCGCCGCGTCGCCGACGGCTTCCGGCGTCAGGCGGCGACCGACCAGTGAACTCTGGGCAACGGTCGCCTCGTAGATCGTCGGAGCGACGCTGCCGAGCGTGATCGCCGCGCGCGTTACGACATCGCCTTCAAACGCCAGCACGACTGCCGCGTCGACCACCGAAATCGCCTGGGCGCGCCGCAGTCCCAGCTTGAGGAATGTGCCGCGCTCGTTTTCGCCCAGCGCCGGGAACGTGATCCCGGTGAGCAGTTCGTCCGGTCGCATGACCGTCCGGCGCACGCCCGCGTAAAACTGGTTCAGCGGGACGGTTCGCTCGCCTTCGGTCGATGACAGCGTGACGCTCGCTCGCAGCGCCCACAGCGGCGTGATCGTGTCGTTGGCGGGCGAGGCGGTGATCAGGTTGCCGGCGACGGTCGCCCGATTGCGAATCTGCGGTGCGCCGACTTCCCAGCAGGCTTGCGCCAGCGGCAGCGCGCGCTTCACCAGCAGGTCGCTGCCGACGACGTGGTTGTGCGTCACCAGCGGACCCCCCCGGATGGTATCGCCGCGCATCTCGATCCGGTCGAGATCGGGCACGCGCGTCAGGTCGATCAGGATATCGACGCCCCTGCGCTGCCCGCGTTCCAGCTCCAGCAGGATGTCGGTTCCCCCGGCGATGATCCGGGCGCGCTCACGGTATTCCGCCAGCAGTTCCAGCGCTTCGGCGACAGTCGAAACCGTAAAATAGCGACTCCACATGCACATCTATCCCGTCGATACAGACGCAAACATACGCGCAGGCGCAGGCTGCGCCACACTTCACTCCTCTATTTTACCCTACCTTCGTTTGGAATTACGTCCAATTATTCCGGCGCGATTTCCAGCAGAGTTACCGGATTGATGTTCATCACGCAGGTTTCGCCGTAGTCGGTCTCGACGGTCACGCGGCGGTCGTAGGTGTGGACGTGCCCGTGCAGCATGTAGCGGGGGCGATACCAGTCCATGAACTGAAGGAAGGCATCAATGCCCCGGTGCGGCAGATCAGTCAGATCATGGATGCCGCGTGCCGGCGCGTGGGTGACGAATACGTCGACGCCTCGCCCCTTGCGCGCGCGGTAATACATGAGCGGCAGCACGGAATGGTAGACCATCGTGCGCATTTCCCACTGCGAATACTGAATGGGGCTGTTGTTGTATTTCAGGGAGCCTTCGATGCCATAGAACGAAACGCCGTGATACTCGACGCGCTTGCGGTGCAGGTTGATACCGCCGGGCGGACGCTCATCGTAGCCGGTGTCGTGGTTGCCGCGCACATAAAACAGGGGGATGTTCAGCACCGAGGTGATGTATTCCAGATACGAAGCGGGCATATCGCCACAGCTTAAGAGAAGCTCGACATCGTGGTAGCGACGCCGCAGGTGCGCCGCGTTCTCCATCTGCGACATGACCGTATCACTGACACATAGAATCTTCAACGGAACAACCCACTCATAACTATCAAACTTATTGTGCTGAGTGCAGAGCGATGAGTGCTGAGTCAAGAACTTACGGGACAGTAAGCCTTCGTAAATCGGTTCTTGCTTTACTCAGCACCCGGCACTCATCACTCAGCACTTTTCTTTTCGGTTTCTTCCACGTCGCCCAGCCACTGCATTGGCGCGCCTGTGCCGCCGCGCTGTAACATCACGATCTCCGAGAGGATGCTCAGGGCGATCTCTTTTGGCGTTTCGGCGCGCAGTTCCAAACCAATGGGCGCACGGACGCGCCGAAGCTGCTCGTCCGTGAGACCGCGTTCCTCGCGCAGCGCCTTCGACGTGAGCGCCCAGCGCCGCCGGCTGCCGATCACACCGATGTAAGCGGCGTCGGTCGCCAGCAGCGCCGGCACAAGATTGATGTCGATGGGCAAGCCGCGCGTCACGGCGGCGACGTAAGTCTGCCGGTCGACGCGGGTATGCTGCGCAATCTCGCCCGGCGCGCAGACGACGTAGCCGTCCAGCCCCGGCAGGTATTCGGCGCTGCAAAATTCCGGTCGGTCGTCGGACAGGATCACGCGGAAATCCATCCACTTGCCCAACTGCGCCAGCGCCCTGCCCACATGCCCGCCGCCGATCACCAGCAGAGTCGGCACGACCCCGATGGGTTCGATGAAGATATCGAGCGTGCCGCCGCACACTCCCGCATCACCCGCGCCCGGATCGTTGAGCGTGTACGAGCGCACCCGTGCTTCACCATCCGCCAGCGCCGCCAGCGCTTCCTGAATCACGCGCGATTCCATGGTGCCGCCGCCCACCGTACCGACGAACCGCCCATCGGGATAGACCAGCATCTTGCTGCCCGCATGGCGCGGAACCGACCCGACCACGCTCACAATGGTCGCCAGCGCGACCGGATTACCCTGATTCTGCGCTTCGAGCAGCGCCGCGTAGACAGCGCGGGTGTCTTCCATCGCTACTTCACCTCAACCTCACCGATGATGATGCTGTTGTTCGGCGTAATCTCCAGCCCGCTGCCGCTCGGCGTCAGCCGTTCCAGCGTCAGGGGATCATACAGCCCAATCTCGACCTGATAGTGTCCGGGTGTTACTTCCGCCGTTATTGTGTCAGAAAAGCGCCAGGGAAGCCAGTTTGCCGGCGGCAGACCGCCCATGCCGGGGCGCTCGTCCGCCTGCGCGGCGATACTGCCGTCGGCATTGAGCAGGTGCATGAACACCTTGTAATCGCCATGCGGCTGCCCGTTCGACTCCCATCCAATGAGCGCCCCCGCTTTGCGCGTCCCGTCATCTTCGAGCACCTGACTGATGCCAGCATCGATGATGCGGATCGCTCCATCTTGAAACGTGACCACCGTCACGCTCGGCGGCATTTCACTGTCCACATATGCGGGATTCCACTGCATCGCCCAGTGATAATACGGCATGTAATCGCCATCGGTACGCGGCACGATGCGAATCCGCATCTCGGCGGTCACGTACTGCGCCGGGATCAGCGTCGGCACTTCCAGCCAACTCCCCGGCAGCGGCGGGATCACGCGCGTGCCGACGAATTGATCGTCGGCATATACATCGAACGTCCCGGCGTCTGCCGGATGAATTCGCGTGATGAGGATCACGTCTTCCCCTGGGCGCGCGCGAATCGTAAACGACTCTACGCCGTTGATGCGCCGCCCGCCGTCCATGATCGGCAGCCCGCAGGTATCGCCCCGGCAGGCGACATTGGCGAACTCGTAATACTCGGTTGGGAAGCTGCCCGCCGCGTGATCGTTGCGCCATTCGTAAGCGTGATCCGCCTCCGAATCGATGTCGGCGACATCAATCGCATCGACAAGCGAATAGGCTTCGAGCGACGGCACGCCCCGCAGAATCTCCGTCAGCGCCGACGGCAGCAGCGCCCGATCCGCCGCCGTCCAGTCCGGGCGATAAATCCCCTGTGTCGGCGCGGCGAGTGCGACGTTGTTGACGGGATCAAGGTCGACTGTGGAGCTCGCCAGCGTCTCGGCGTACAAATCGGTGCGCTGGAGATAACCCAAGCCCAAGCCGTGCCCCTCGCCATACGAAGCGATCAAATCCGGGCGCTCACGTTCGATAAACTCGCCGACCGAGCCGGGACCGTTGCGCCAGTACGCCGCCGCGCCGGGCGTCGTCAGCCCGACAATGTCGATGGTCGTGCGCCCGCCGACGTAGCGCATCGTGCCCACGTCATGCACGGCAACGCGAGCGTCATCCGGCGCGTTCGCCGCCAGCCAGCGCGCCATCTGCAGCGGCTGAGCGACGACGTAGCCGACGTTCAGCGCGTGATTCGAGAGGAACGCCAGCGCTGTGTACGGCACGATACTGAGCGACGCCAACATCACGATGACCCATGCTGCCAGCGCAAGCCATGTCTGAGGGCGCGGCAGACGCCCCACCGCCCGCCGCAGCCGGACGTAAAGCCACGCCCAGCCCCAGCCCGCCAGCGGGAAGAACAGCGCGATCAGCGGCATCTGGTAGCGCTTGAAATGCCAGAACGCCGTGTCGAGCGTCGAGATCGCCGCCGTGCCCGCCAGCAGCCACAGCATAAGCATGAGCGCCGCCAACCGATAGCGCTTGTCGAGCGCCAGCGCTGCCATGCCGACAACCGCCGCGCCGGAGACATACACATAATCGCTGCCGAATTCGTGCCACATGCGCGCGAAATTGGCGAGAACCCGCCCGATGATTGCGCCGAAGTCGAACGGGATGATGCCGAACAGCGACTTCGCCGCATTGCCCGACGCCACCGCCGAGCCGGTCACCAACAGATTGACCAGCGGCTGCACACCGACCGCCAGCGCCGGGATCAGCAGGAGCAGCCATTCGCGCCGCCACGTCCAGCGCGGCGGAATACCGAGGCGGGCGAAGCCACCGCTGCCTTTCACCGGCGCATCGCGCCACGCCTGCAGCAGTAGCATCACGGCGGCGATTACCGCCAGCAAGCCGCCTTCGGGGCGTATCAGCGCCAGCAGCGTCATGGCGAGCACGCCCAGCCGCAAGCGCCGCGCCAGTACCACGTAAAGCGTCAGCAGCGTAAACAGGATCACCAGCCCGGTTTCCATGCCGCTCATGAAGTGCCAGGCGATCCAGCCGTCGAGCGCGAAGACGACCGCGAAAATGCCCGCCAACCACGTCGGCGCAGCCAGCACGATGATCCGGTAGACCAGCCACGCCGACAGCGCCAGCCCCGCTGCGCCGATCTGCATCGCCCACACGCCCAGGTTCAGCCCGCGAAAGCCGAGCAGATCGCCCACTGCCAGCAGATACGGGTACAGGAAACTGGTCGCGCCGGAGGTCGGCGGCAAGCCGGGGTTGTAGACGTAAGGCTGCCCGACGGCGATCTGGTGGGCGTACTGGAAATGGATGTAGGCGTCATCCAGCGGCATGACGACCTGCCCGCCGCCCTGCGACCGGCTGATGGTGTAATAGA
Source organism: Anaerolineae bacterium (assembly GCA_020848855.1). The sequence continues at coordinate 8,530 of JADLHH010000263.1, forward strand.
ACGCGAACACCAGCAGCGCCAGCGCGACGCAAATCAGCAGGATAAAAAGCGAGCGTCTCCGCGAGACGCCCGTCTGTAAAGCCATGACTTCGTCCGGGTTAACGGGAGTAGCCATTCGCAAACGTGTCAATCATCAGGCGCACGTCCTCACCCAACGGATAGAGGATCGGGCAGGTCGCGCCATACGCCACGTACTCGCGCACCTTCGCCCGCACCTCATCCGGCGTCCCCGAAGCCGTGATCATCTGCACCACGTCGTCCGGCACAAGCCGCATCGCCTCCTCGATCTGTTCTTCGGTGGCGGGCCAGGTGAGCACCTGCCCGATCTCGTCGAGCAAGTCCTGGCTGACGCCGCTGGCTTTCATGATGTGCGGCTGCTGACCGAGATACTGCGTGACCAGCTTGCGCGCGCCATCGAGCGCTTTCTTGCGGTCGTTATCAACCGAGCACACGACCAACTGCGGGCGGTCGATGTCGTCCAGCCGCCGCCCGGCTTTGCGCGCACCAATCTCCAACTGCTCCAGCGCGCCGGCGTTATAGCTGGGCGACACCAGATAGTTGAGCACCGCACCGTCGCCAATCTCGCCCGTGAGCGCCATCATCTGCGGACCGGTCGCGCCGACGTAGATCGGCACGCTGCGCGGCTCCTTGCGCCCGTGAACCACGTCGAGTTCCACATCATCAAGGTTGACGAATTCGCCGTGAAACGTCACGCGCTCGCGTGCCAGCAGCGCCCGCACCGTGACAATCGTCTCGCGCATCGCCAGCAGCGGCTTGGTGCGGTTGATGCCGACCTTGCGCGCCAGCGGGTCCCACCACGCGCCGATCCCGCAGATGATCCGATTCGGCGCGAGGTCGTCGAGCGTCAGAAAGGTCGCAGCGATCACGGCGGCGTTGCGCGTCCAGTTGTTGATCACGCCGCTGCCGATCCTGATGCGGCTGGTCGTCGCGGCGAAAGCTGCCATCGGCACGATGGCGTCGCGCACGAGGCGGCTCTCCGCCTGCCATACCGCTTCGAAGCCGCGCTGCTCGGCATACTGCACGTAGCGAATGGCTTCGGGGAGGGAATGGGCGTCCTGCAAATAAAGGGCTACTCGGTCTGCCATGAAAACTCCTTCTAAGTACACGGTGCTGAGTGCTGAGCGACGAGTGCTGAGTAAATGATACTTTGCCGAACGTGCCGCCACCTGACTACAGTCTTTGACTCAGCACTCAGTACTCGGCACTCAGCACTATCTTGTCAGCGGCAGTTCGCCGCTTCCGTTCAGGCGATAAAACGCTTCTAGGTCGGCGGGCACGTCGATGTCGAGCGCCAGCCGCTCCGAATGAAACAGCTTGACGGTCGCCCCGGATTCCTTCGCCAGCGCAATATGCCGCTGATAGCTGCCCGGACCGTAGGCATACGGGATGATGCCGGGCGGGCGCGTCATCAGCGCGTTCGTGCCGTCGCCTTCACCGTCGGTCGCAATGACGACGGTATTGGCTTCCTTGCCTAGCTCAATCATACCGCTGACATCTTCCGGCGCGATCAGCGGCAGGTCGGCAGGCAGAATCAGCACCGCCGCGCCGCGCCAGCCGCCGACGACCTGCGTCGCGCGCATCAGAGCATTGTTCAGTTCCGGCGCGCCGCTCTCCTGCACGGTGTGCGCGCCCATGTCGCGGGCAATCGCCAGAGCGTGCGTGTCGCGGCTGATGACGAGCGTGCCCGCTACCTGAGGCGCACCCGCGATAGCCGTCAGTACGCGGCGAAACCACTGCTCGGAAAGCAGCCGGCGTTCTTCAGGGGAAAGCGCGCTTGCCAGGCGGCTTTTAGCCCGGCTCAGCGGTTTGACCGGTACAATCGCCCAGACGCTCATGAGTGCCTCCCCACGTTATGGTCCATTCCAGTATCTTTCGAGCCAGCCCCGCACGGTCGTCGTTCGTCCGCATGATGGTATCGAAGGTGACCGTGCGCAGCCCGTCCATTGTCAATTCCGAATCGCGTTCATCGTAAACGAATCCGTTGATGACGCCGGCGTAATAATCCGCGACGGCGGTCGCCGTCACCGGATAGCCGAGTTCCGCCATCAGCTTTGCCGCCGGCCCCTTGATCGCCTGCCCGTCAACAATCGGCGACAGCGCGACGCACGGCACGTCGCGGGCGGTCAGCAGGTCGCGCATCCCCGGCACGGACAGGATCGGCGCAATTGACAGCCAGGGATTCGATGGACCGAACAGGATCACGTCGGCGCGCTCAATCGCCCGCCGCGCTTCCAGGCTGACGCCCGCCTGCTCGACGCCATCAAAACGGATGTGTGTCGCCGTCGGCTCCCAGCGGTAATGCACAAAGTAGTCCTGAAAGTCGAGTTCGCCATACTCGACCGTCGCGATTTTGGTCGCTACCGGCGCGTTGGTCATCGGCAAAACCGTATGACGAATTCCCAGCGCGGTTGTCAGTTTCTGCGTGATCGCCGTCAGCGACTCGCCCTTCGCCAGCGCCTGCGTCCGCAGTAAATGCGTGGCGATATCCTGATCGCCGACACCAAACCACGTCTCCTCGCCGTAGCGCCGCAGCGCGCCGAGCGCGGTGAAGGTGTCGCCAGCAACGCCCCACCCTTTTTCGGGGTCGACCAGCCCCGCCAGCGTATACGTCACCGTGTCGAGGTCGGGGCAGACGCGCAGCCCATAATACCAGAGATCATCGCCGGTGTTGACGATCACGGTCAGATGCTCCGGGAGCAGGATTTGCGCCAGCCCGTGCGCCAGCTTCGCGCCGCCGACGCCGCCTACCAGCACCACTACGTTCAGGGTCTCTATCGCCACAACACACTCGTTTCCAGCGGACGCCGCGTTTTCTCGCGCGTTTCGTCAGGGTAGCCTAACGTGATCAACGCCTGAGGCTGCCAGTCATCCGGCAGGCGCAGGGTTTCGCGCACCCGTTCCGGACAGAACAGCGGCGCGCACATCCAGCACGACCCCAGCCCGGCGTCGTGCGCCGCCAGCAGCAGATTTTGCCCTGCCAGCGCTGTGCTCTGCACCGCCATGACGTATTCGTCCAGGCTGCGCTGCTCATCGGGATAGCGATCCATGTCGATCATCGACAGGCACAGCACGACGAGCGCCGGCGCACCGGTGAGACGGGCATACGACCGCGCCGCATCCTTCTCGATCAGGTCGGCGGGCACGCCGTCGCGTTCGAGATCACTGCGGAGCCGCGCGCCCATCGCCCGCGCCAGCGCTTGGATCTGCTCCGGCGAATCGACCACGCAGAAGCGCCAGGGCTGGCGGTTGTGCGCCGAAGGCGCCCAGATTGCCGCATTCAGCAGCCGTTCGATCAGGTCGCGCCCAACTGGGTCGGGACGGTAGCGCCGGATCGAGCGGCGGGTCAGCATAGTCTCGTACAATCTCTCGCGCTGCACCTCAACCTCGAAACTAACGATACAAATCAGTCTCCACCGGACGTATGTAGTCGGACGCCTTGCCCGGCGGCGTGGAATAGCCCAAGCCGCGCACCAGTACCACCGGGCGTCCTTCCGCGGCTTCGCCCGACAGCAGATTCGCCGCCGAAGCGACTTCGTCGGCGTACGCCTGAATGCTCATCTTCAGCTCACGCCCGAATAAATCGACTTCGCCGCGCAGGTCGACCAGCGCCGGCATCGCCGCGACACCAATCGCCACGCCCATATTACCTAACCGGAACGGTCGCCCATGCGAGTCGCTGATGATCACGCCGACGCTCGCGCCGGTGGCAGCGAGGAATGCCTCGTGCAGCGCCTGCGCCGTCGCGTCCGGGTCGAGCGGCAGCAGCAGCACAGTATCGTCGCTGCCGTCAACATTCGACTGGTCGATGCCAGAGCTTGCCGAGACGAAGCCGAGCCGGTGCTGAGTGATCAGCACACCCGGCGCTTTGCGCGAGATCATGCGGCTCTCGCTCAGGATCAACTGGACGATGCGCGGGTCTTTCATCGTCTCCGCAGCCAGCCGAAGCGCGTCCTCGCTGGGCGTCACTTCGCTCAGGTGAAAGAACCGCCCTTCCGACTTGGAGACAATCTTGGACGTGACGACCAGCGCGTCGCCGTCCTGCAGCGTGATCGCCTCGCGTGCGAGCGCTTCAAGAATGAGCCGAGCGAGATCATCGCCCGGCTGAACGAGTGGAATACCAGACAGCGCGTGCAGGTTTAACGTGAGCGACTCCAATGTCATAGACCTGTAACACGAATGCCCGCGCCTTTAGCGCCATAGGCTTTGTTGATATACATCATCACGGCTGCCAGCGACTCGGCGGCAACCGAATTCTTCAGCGAACCGGCGTCGATGCCGCGCATCCCTGCCGCTTCGACCAGGCGGATCGCGTCCTGTTTGGCGTCGGCGTCGTCGCCGCAGACGAATACGTCGCTGTCAATCGGTTGATCCAGTTTTCGCAGCTTGGTGAACGAAATGGCGTGAAACGCCGATACCACCCGTACGCCCTCGCCGACGACCGCCTGCGCTTCGAGCGCGGCAGCATTGCCCGGCGGAACCCATACCGTCTGGAGATCCGGCGGCTGGTTTGGCACGGTGATGTCGACCAGCACCTTACCCTGAAGCTGTGCTTTCACGCTGGTCAGCGTTGCTGCGTGCGCGCTGTACGGGACGGACAGCACTACCAGATCGGCTTTCTCGGCGGCTTCGGCGTTGTCCATGCCAATCAGATAATCGTCCCCAAGCTGGGTGTTCATCTCGCCAGCGCGTTCTATCGCCCGGTCGCGGTCGCGCGAACCGATAATGACCCGGTAGCCGTTCAACGCCCACCGCATCGCCAGACCAGAGCCTTCCCTGCCGGTTCCGCCCAATACAGCAACCGTCAGCAGCAGCGGAAGGTCGTTTCCGTTGGTAGTCATTGTCTCTCCTAATCAGCGGGTTCGTGGATCAGCCAGCGCAGTATACCGCTGCCACACTCCCGGCGCGAGTGCCAGCGCCTCCTCGGCGATCGCACGCTCGTCGAGCGTGAGAAGCTGGCGATCCCTCATCAATATTTTACCATCGACCATCGTGGTCGTGACCATTGATGCCTCGAAGCCAAAGAGGATGTGCCAGGGAAGATTGCCCGCCGTCAGCGGGGTGTAAGGATGGTAGTCCACGAAGATCAGGTCGGCGCGCGCGCCGACCACCACCCGCCCGACGTTTTCGCCGGGAAAGAACACGTCCATCAGGCGAGCGTTGTTCTGCACCGCCATCCGGGTAATTTTGTCGCCGCCCGCCATGCGCGGATCGCGGTTAGCGACCTTGTGCAGCAGGTACGTGGCTTTCCAGTCCGCCCACATGTTGTTGCCCATGCCGTCGTTGCCCAGACAAACATTCATGTCACGCGCCATCATAGCGTCGAACGCCATCGCCCCGACGCCGTTGTTCATGTTCGAGCGCGGCTGGTGGGTAATCCACGTGCCGGTCTCGGCGAGGCGGTCGCGTTCGCTTTCGTCGATGTGGATGCAGTGCGCGGTGATGGTCTTATCGCCCAGGATGCCGTAGTGATCGAGCCGGTGGATGACGCGCACGCCGGAGCGCTTCAGGCTGTCTTCTTCGTCGGCTTCGTGTTCGGCGACATGAATGTGAAATCCCCCATTATGCGAGTCAGCGCAGCGGCGCAGCGTCTCATCGTCAAGCGTCAGGCTGGCGTGCAAGCCGAACGTGCCGCGCACGCGCGAGCGATTCGCGCTCGCCCGGATGAAGCGCAGGTTTTCGGCGATTCCGGCTTCCGCGCCGTCGCGCCCGTTGCGATCGCTAACTTCGTAGCACAGGACGGCGCGCAGCCCGGCTTGATCGACCGCGTCGGCGATCACGTCGAGACTGCCGTCGATGAAATTCGGGCTGGCGTGATGATCGATCAGCGAAGTCGTGCCGTGCTTAATCGCATCGACCAGACAGACAAGCGCGCTCGCCCGCACCGAGTCCTTGTCGAGCGCCAGGTCGAGGGACCACCACAACTGCCGGAGAATCGCCGGGAAGTCAGCAGGCGGCGCGCCGGGGATCGCCATGCCGCGCGCATAAGCGCCATAAAAATGGGTGTGCGCACAGATGTTCCCCGGCATGACCAACTGCCCGCGCGCGTCGATACGCTCGGCTTGCGGGTAGCGTTCGAGCAGGTCATGGGTGAGTCCGATGTCGCGGATCGCGCTGCCGTCGATGAAGATCGCGTGATCGGTTAGGATGCCGCGATCATCCCAGGTGATCACAGTCGCGTTGGTGATAAGCATAGTTACTCTCCCGGTGGGATGCTGACGGTCGCCGTGCCGCGATTATTGGCAATCTCGGCGAGAATCGCCTGCAGGATTGCGTCTTCACCCTGCGACCGATCCAGAAAATACGCGCCTTCGCCGCGCCGCATCGACGCGGTGAGGGTCGCGCCGCTGTCGAACAGGATGTGCAGCCCCGGCGCGAATTCGTCGCTGCGCTGTTCGGCTTTCCAGGTACGAGAAACATTCACGCCGCGCGCGTGCAAGGCATAGTATAGGCGATCCACGAAGATATCGTCGTCGCTGTACAGGTCGGAGATCGTCCGGGCGTGGACGAAGCGATCCCACGTCGTGTAGACGAACGTCAGCGTCCGCCTGGTAACGTTGACAACCGGCGGCTCCTTCGGGATCAGCTCGCCGAGCGCGACACGATAGTATGCCTCGTCGGCACGCGGATGATCCGGCTCGTCGGGCAGCAGGTCGCGGCGGTAGAGCAGCTCCAGCCCTTTTTTCTCGGCGTAGAAATGGATCGCGCCGTTACGCGCGCCGAACGCCCGGCTGACGAAGAACGCGATATAGTCGGCGGTGACCCCGCGCGGCATCCGCACCTGCGGGATGCGATACCAGTGCTGATCGCGCGCGTAGGTCAGGTCGCGCTTGCGGTTGATGACGCCGACGAGAACAGAATCTTCAGGCAACATAAGAGAAGTGCTGGGCGATGAGCGATGAGTGCTGAGCGAAGTGCGATGCTGCGCAGACAGCAGTTACTTGACGACAGCTGCTTTTACTCAGTACTCGGCACTCAGCACTCAGCACTATCATGCGAAGGATGTTTCGCGCAGCGCGACCAGCCGCGCGTCGATTTCCTGCACGCGGCGCTGGTGCGCTTCCCACCATGCCGGGTCGCGCTGGGCGTCGAGTTCTTCGACGGTTTTGCCCTGCTGCTCGACCCACGTATAGTACTTAAGGTTGTGCCAGCGCTCGCGGGCGTCGCGCGTGCCTTCCATGATCCAGTCGGTGCGCATCCCGTGAAAGATGCTTTCGACGCGCCCAACCGTCGCCGCCTCGTCCAGCGTGCCAAAGCGCTGCGCCATGTCGCCCATGACCGAGTGATAGCGGTCGAGCGCGTCGGTCGCCACCGTGACGATCACGTCATCGCTGCCGAAGCCGTAGTATTTCGCCGTCTTGATCGCGCCGAGGATGTTGCAGATGCCGCTGATGCCGAACAGCGAGCCAAGCTGCTCCACCTGCTCCGGGTCGATGCCGTAGCGGTCGGTCAGCGTCTCGCGGGATGCCGATTCGGCGAACACCTGCAAGCCCATCTTGCATTCCATGTCGTCGATGCACATGAGCGCGTCCATGTTGTTGACGTTGTGAATCCAGGTGACGTGCTTGTCGCCGATGCCCTGAATGTCGTGTGTGCCGTAGCCATTGTTATAGAGCGTCGGGCACTGAATCGGCTCCAAGCCGACAATCTTGTGATCGCTCCACACCTGCTTGAGCCGATCCCCGGCGGCAATCGTGCCGGCGCTGCCCATCGCGCTCACGAAGGCGGCGACCTTGCCATTGCCGACGCCGCGCGCCTGAAGCTCCGCTGCCAGTTCGACAATCGTGTTGCCTGTGACGTGGTAGTGGAAGCGATAGTTGCCCATCACCTCGAACTGGTTGAGGATGCGGATGTTCGGGTCGCTGGCGCGCAGGCGGTGAGTCTCGTCGTAAATCTCCTTGACGTTGCTCTCAGAGCCGTAAGTCTTGATGACACGCGCGCCGTAGCTTTCGATGAGTTCGAAGCGCTCGCGGCTCATGCCTTCCGGCAGCACCACCAGGCTGTTGCAGCCCATGCGCCCGCCAACCCATGCGCCACCGATGCCGTAATTCCCGGTCGAGGGCCAGACGAGCGTATTGACTTTCGGATCGACTTCGCCAAAAAGCTCCATTTCGAGCAGAACGGAATATGCCGCGCCGACTTTGTGGCTACCCGACGGAAACTCGCGCCCGAAGATGACGACGATCTCGGCGTCGATTCCGGTCAGTTCCTTCGGCAATACGACGTGATAAATCTGGTCGTTGGCGTCGCGCCAGGTGATATTGAACAGGTTGATCGGGTCGAGCGGGTCGTTGACACGCGCCGCCTGCGCTTTGGCGCGAATCTGCGGGGCAATCTTGCTCGGATGCAGCATTTCTTCGAAGGTGGGTCCGGTGATCACTTACTCGTTCTCCAGTTCGTCGTCAGCCAACAATTTCTGTTCGATCTCGCGCATCTCGTTGAGGAGTTCATCGCGCTGGCGCGCCAGATCGCGGTAGCGGCGCAAATCCTCGGAGGGCATCTTGTCACTCGTGCCGCCGTGCGCCATGATCAGCGCATCGATCTCTTCGTCCAAAGCCTCGTACATCAGGACGACTTTGCGGTAGTACTGCACCTGCTGCAGTATGTCGCTGTCGTTATCGCCCATGCCCTACTCCAACTGCGGTTCCGGCGCCGGCTCGGGCTGGTCAAAGCCGACGGTCGATGCCACGATATACAGGGGGCGATTGCGAGTTTCGTCATAGGTGCGCGCCACGTACTGCCCCAGCACGAACAGGAAGAACAACTGAAAGGAACTCAACAGCAGCAGCAGGATGATGGTGGTCGCCTGCCCGCCGAAGAATTCCACGCCGAACGACAGGCGCAGAATTGCCACGATCGGGATCGCCAGCAGCGCGGCGATACCCAGCACCAGGCTGACGTAGACCATCACCTGAAGCGGGAAGTATGAGAAGCTGGTGATGGCGTCGAGGGCGAAGCGCACCATCTTCCTGAACGGGTATTTGGTCTCGCCGGAATGCCGCGCCTCGCGGACATAGTTGACGCCCGTCTGCCTGAATCCCACCCAACTGGTCATGCCGCGAATGAAACGGTGATGCTCACGCATCGCCTTGAGCGCCTCGACCACCTTGCGATCCATCAGGCGGAAATCGCCGGTGTCGAGCGGGATATTCACGTCGGTGATGCGGTAGATCACGCGGTAGAACAGTTTGGCAGTCAGCAGCTTGAAACGGCTTTCGCCCCGGCGTTCGGCGCGGACAGCATAGACCACCTGAAAGCCCGCTTTCCAGCGCTCGATCAACTCCAGAATCAGTTCGGGCGGATCCTGCAGGTCGGCGTCGATCAGCACGACGGCATCGCCGGCGGCGTGGTCGATCCCGGCGGTGACGGCAATCTGGTGCCCGAAATTGCGCGCGAAGTGGATCACCCGGAGATGCGGATTACTCGCCGCCGCCTCGTCGATCATTTCCGGCGAGCGGTCGGTGCTGCCGTCGTTGACAAGGATCAGTTCCCACGGACCACCAGCAGAATCCATTACTTTCTGGATGCGCTCGACCAGCAGCGCGATGTTGCCCTCTTCGTTGAAAATCGGGGCGACGATTGAATACACGGGCTTGTCGTTCATCCGTCCTCGTTCAAATGCAAGGCGCGTCGAATGGCGGAAATCTCCGGCGGAACGCGCAGTCCACCAGCCACCGACTCCTGGGCGCGCTTGACATCTTTCAGACCACTGCCCGTCGAGATCAGAGCGATACACTCATCACTGGTGATTAACCCCAATTTTACCGCACGTTGCGCCCCGGCGTAAACCGCCGCCGCTGCCGGTTCGGCGAACACGCCGGTCAGGCGCGCCAGCCGCGGGATGCTGGCGATAATCTCCTCGTCCGACACGGCGAGCATGGCGCCGCTCGTTTCGCGCACGGCGCGCAGCGCCCGTGAACGGTCGCGCGGCAGTCCGGCGGAGATGCTGTCGGCGATGGTATGCGCGTCCACCGGCTGCATGTCCAGCACGTCCATCCCGGTCTGCCACGCCGCCACAATGGGCGAGCTGCCCTCTGCTTGTACACCAATCAAGCGCGGAATCCGCTCTATCCAGCCAAGCTGCAGCAGATCGTAGAAGCCTTTGTGTACCCCGGCGATAATGTTGCCGTCGCCAACGCTCACAATCACAGCATCCGGCATACGCCAGCCCATCTGCTCGGCAATCTCGTAGGCGACGGTCTTCTTGCCCTCGACGGTGTAGGGATTGACGCCGGTGTTACGACAGTACCAGCCTTCGCTCAGGCACAACTCGTAGCACAGGTCGAACGCCACGTCATACGAGGCTTCGACCAGCACGACCGTCGCGCCGTAAACGAGCAACTGGGCGATCTTGGCTTCGGGCGCGGTCGCCGGGACGAAGATGATCGTCTGCATATCCATCGACGCGCCCATTCCGGCGAGCGCCGCCGCCGCGTTGCCGGTGCTGGCGGTGCTGACTACGCGAATTCCGGCTTCGGCGGCGCGGGCGACGACCAGCGCGCTGGCGCGGTCTTTGAGCGAGCCGGTCGGGTTCAAGCCGTCGTCCTTGAGCCATGCCTCGCCAATGCCGAGGTCGGCGGCAAGTCGCGGCGCGTGATACAGCGGCGTGTAGCCAACGCGCAGCGGCGGCACGACCGCCCCCGGCGCGAGCGGCAGCAGGTCACGGTAGCGCCACATCGACGGCTCGGCGCGCGGCGCATCCCGGTCGAGCGCAGCCCGCAGATGATCGTAGTCGTACAGCACGTCGAGCGTGCCGACCTGCCCATCGACCGGGCAGGTGTAATCGACTTCGTCGGGGGAATATTCGCGCCCGCAGACGCTGCAGCGCATTTTCAGGACGTTTGCCATCGAAGTACCGTTTCAACCGCGTGGAATTGAGGCGGCGAAATGCCACCATCTCGGACTCAATCATACCGGGGAAGTCGACAATGTGGTAATAGTGCGATCCGCCGCCGATAGCTACAATGACAGAATGTCGAGACCGACCCAGCGAACGAAAGCGAGTCCTCAAATGCGATATGGTGTCGTCTTCCCCCAAACCGAAATCGGCAGTGATCCGACAGCGATCCGTGACTATGCGCAAGCGGCGGAGGCACTGGGTTACGATCACCTGCTGGTGTACGACCACGTCATCGGAGCCAGTACGACCAACCGCCCCAACTGGAGCGGACCGTATACGCAGGAAACACCGTTCCACGAGATATTCGTGCTGCTGGGATATCTGGCGGGGCTGACGCAAACGCTTGAACTCGGCACCGCCGTCGTAATCCTGCCGCAGCGGCAGACGGTGCTGGTCGCCAAGCAAGCCGCCGCAGTGGACGTGCTGAGCAGCGGCAGGATGCGGCTGGGCGTCGGCATCGGCTGGAACGCTGTGGAATACGAGGCGCTGAACGAGGATTTCCACACGCGCGGCGCGCGCGCTGCCGAACAGGTCGCGGTCATGCGGATGCTGTGGACGCAGCCGGTCGTCACCTTTCACGGCAAATGGCATCACATTACCGAAGCGGGCATCAACCCGCTGCCGGTTCAGCGCCCGATCCCGGTGTGGTTTGGCGGGCATTCCGAGCCGATGCTGAAACGCATCGCGCAGTTGGGCGACGGCTGGTTCCCACTGGGGCTGCCCGACGACCGGGCGCGCGGGCTAATCGATCAACTGTACCGTTTCGCCGAACAAGCCGGGCGCTCGCCACAGGAAATCCCAATCGAAGCGCACATCAACATCGCTTCAGGAAACGAAGCAGCGACTGCCGCAGCGTGGGCAAAACTGGGCGCGAGCCAGTTGTGCGTGAATACCATGCGTGCCGGCTATCGTTCACCGCAGGAACATATCGACGCGCTGCGGCGCATGAAAGACGTGCTGGGCGTCGGCGGCTAAGCGCTCTACCCCGGCACGATCCGCGTGCCGGTTTCGCCGCGCAGCGCCCGCGCCAGGTTCGGCGGGTCGGTGATGATCGCCTGCGGACCGCCCATCCGCACGAATTCAACTGCTGCCTCGATCTTGGGCAGCATACTGCCCGACGCGAAATGCCCCTCGGCGATGTACCGTTCGGCTTCCATCAGCGTCATCTGGTCAACCTGGCGCTGATCCGGCTTGTTGAAATTGAGCGCGACTTTCTCCACGCCGGTCGAAATCACGAACAGGTCGGCGCGGAGCATCTGCGCCAGCAGGCTGCTGGCATGATCCTTGTCGATCACGGCATACGTCCCGCACAGGTTGCCCTGCTGGTCGCGGACGACCGGGATGCCGCCGCCGCCAACGGCAATCACGATATAATCGTTCATGATCAGCGCGCGGATGGCGTTGATCTCCTGAATCGTCAGCGGCTTGGGCGAGGCGACGACACGCCGCCAGCCGCGCCCGGCGTCCTCGACGACTTTCCAGCCCTGCGCTTCGTAGCGCCGGGCATCGGCTTCGGTCATGAAGCCGCCAATCGGCTTGGTGGCGTTCGCGAACGCGGGATCATTGGGATCGACCCGAACCTGCGTGACGACTGTCAGAATTGTACGGTTGATACCGAGCCGGCGCAGCGAGTTATCGAGCGACTGCTGAAGCATATAGCCGATGCTGCCCTGCGTAGCGGCGACGATCAGGTCAAGCGGCGTCGGGTGGACTTCTTTTTCGGCAAGCTCGTTGCGCCGCAGGATGAAACCGACCTGTGGACCGTTGCCATGCGTGAGGATCACGCTCCACCCCTCGGCGATCATGTTGGCGACGTGATCGCAGGTGATACGCACGGCGTCCCACTGGTGTTGCACGTCGGGTTTTTTCGGGTCTTGAATGAGAGAGTTGCCGCCGATAGCGACAGCGGCGAGTTTGCCAACCATGAATATGCCTTTCAGCGATTAGCAGTCAGTTTTCAGCAAGAACAGATTAAGTGTCCACTTCATTTTCGGGCGGGAGCAGCTTTTCGAGTTCGGTGATGAGGGCTGGGATACTCGATATCGCTACGTCCCAAACAATATCATAGTTGATAGCGCTATAGGCGTGAATCAATCGGTTTCGCATCCCGATCATCTCATGCCAATCAAGTGCCGGGAGAATGGCGCGGGTTTCCTCCGAAACGTGGTTTGCAGCCTCTCCGATAACCTCAATCCCTTTGACAACCGCAAAACCTACCAGTTCTTCATCCCGTTCGAGATCGTCACGAGACTTGCCACGCACAAAGGATCGAATCTTCCTCGCTGCGTCAAGTATGTCCTTAAGCAGGATCAGATCACGGTCGTTCATAGATAATCTGTGCGTTAGAAAGAACCTGCTGGCGGAAGTGGCGGCTAAGTTCCTGTGGTGTTCGAAAATCCACCTCTCGTCCCAGAATATCGCTCAAATCA
>JADLHH010000264.1 GCA_020848855.1 Anaerolineae bacterium
AGTCGGCTGGCTGGCGGCAGCCTATCACGATTTCCCCTCGCGCAAGCTGACCGTGATCGGTGTGACCGGCACGGACGGCAAGACGACCACCAGCACGCTGATTTACACTCTGCTCGGCAAAGGCTGTGGGCTGATCAGCACCATCAGCGCCGATGTGGGCGACACGACGCTCGACACCGGCTTTCACGTCACCACGCCGGGCGCGCCGATGATTCAGGCGCTGCTGGCGCGCATGGTCGCCAACGGCTTGTCGGCGGCGGTGCTGGAGATAACCAGTCACGGCTTGGCGCAGGGGCGGCTCAACGGCGTTGACATTGACGTGGCGGTGCTGACCAACGTCACGCACGAGCATCTCGACTATCACGGCACGTTCGAGGACTACCGCGCCGCCAAAGGACGCATGTTTGCGATGTTGAGCCAGTCGTATCGCAAGCCGAACATGCCGAAAGTCAGCGTGATCAACGCCGACGATCCGAGCGCCGACTACTTCGCGGCGTTCCCGGCGGATAAAGTGGTCACCTACGGCATCTACAACGCGCAGGCGCAGTGGCGAGCAATTGACATCAGGTATCAGCCAAGCGGAACGACATTTAATATTAATACGGGCATCCATTGGTGGGAAACTTCATTGGTTGGTGAGTTCAACGTCTACAACTGTCTCGCCGCTATAGAAACCGTTTTTTGTTTTTCAGTCCCTTATGGTGAACTTCGCCGAAGTTTGGCAAAGGTTCAATCCATTCCCGGTCGCATGGAGCGCATCGACGCGGGGCAGGATTTTCTGGCGCTGGTCGATTTCGCCCATACGCCCAACGCCCTCGAAAACGCGCTCAAAGCCGCCCGCAAGATGGTCGGCGCGGGCGGGCGGCTGATCGCCACGTTTGGCAGCGCCGGGCTGCGCGACCGTGACAAGCGGCGCATGATGCCGGAGGTCGCCGCGCGGCTGGCGGATTTTACGATTTTGACGACGGAAGACCCGCGTACCGAATCGCTCGCTGCCATTCTCGAAACGATGGCGCAGGCGGCAGCAGCGGCGGGCGGCATCGAGGGCGAGACGTTCATCCGCGTGCCGGATCGCGGCGAAGCGCTGTACCGCGCCTGCCAGATGGCGCACGCCGGTGACGTGGTGATCGCCTGCGGCAAGGGGCACGAACAGAGCATGGCGTTCGGCACGGTCGAATATCCCTGGGACGACCGCGACGCCATGCGTGCGGCGCTGCGCGGGTCACCGCTGCGCACGCTGCCGACGGCAACAAAAGATAGTGCCGGGTGCTGAGTGCCGGGTGCTGAGAAGAGCAATCCCGGCTTGCTGCGCTCTGAAGGCATAGTTCTTGACTCAGTACCCAGCACTCAGCACTCGGTACTAGAGTCGGACAGCCGTCAAGTCCAGCCCATGCGCCTGTGGTAAAATCCCGGCTATGGGGGTGAGGCATCACATGACCGACATCGGGATCGTCATCCTGAACTGGAATACGCGCGATTTGCTGCGGCGCTGCCTGGAGACGGTCTACGCCAGCGAGGGCGATTTCAGCTATCAGGTGGTCGTGGTCGATAACGCCTCGACCGACGACAGCCCGGACATGGTGCGCCGCAAATTTCCGCAGGCGCAGTTGATCGTCAGCGAGACCAACGGCGGCTATTCCTGCGGCAATAATCTGGGCTTTCGGGCGCTTGGGTTCAGGGATCAGGGACGTGCGCCAGACGCGCCGCGTTATGCGCTGCTGCTGAACCCCGATACCGAACTGCCGCCGACCGCGCTGCGCGACATGATCGCCTTCATGGACGCGCACCCGGATGTCGGCGCGGCGGGACCCCGGCTGGTGCTGCCCGACGGGAGCCTCGACCGAGCCTGCCGCCGCAGCTTTCCCTCACCGATGGTTTCACTGTATCATTTTAGCGGGCTGGCGAAGCTGTTTCCCGGCAGCCCGCGCTTTGCGCGCTATAATATGACCTATCTGCCTATCGATCAGGAAGCAGAGGTCGACTCGGTCGTCGGCGCGTACATGCAAATTCGTCGGGAAGCCATCGAAACCGTCGGCTTGCTGGACGAAACGTTTTTCATGTACGGAGAGGATTTGGATTGGGCGTACCGAATCAAAAACGCCGGGTGGCGCATCATCTACCACCCTCAGGTCGTCGTAAAGCACGTCAAAAGAGCGGCAAGCCGGCAGAGCCAGCGCGCGCAGATGGAATTCTGGCGGGCGATGCTCCTGTTCTACCGCAAGCACTACCGGACGACGACTCCGTTCTGGCTGCACAGCCTGATCATGACGGGGTTGTTGATGAAGGGTGGGCGGACGCTGTGGACGGAGATTCGCCAGCCGACACCCTGAAGCTGACGCGCCCGGTCACACGCAGAAACGATATTGTCGCCCGGCTGCTCGGCGTGCTGCTGCTGGTCAGCGACGTGGTGCTGCTGATCGCGGCGTTCGCGCTTGGCTATGCCGTCCGCGCGATCCAGATCGCCCCGGCGACTCAACCGGCGTTCTCGCTCTACCAGATGACGCTAATCCTCCACGTCGTCGTCATCATCACGATTTTCTACCTGTCGCAGATGTACCACCAGCGCCGCGCCATCAGCCGGATCGATCACGGGCGCAACATCGTCGGCGCGATCACCGTCGGTGCGCTGCTGGTCAACGGTATTCAGGAACTCGTCTTCAAAGGCACGGTGTTCGAGGTCGATTACGCGCGCAGCCTGTTCTTCTACGTGTGGGGCTTCAGCGTGGTTTTCGTGCTGATCGGGCGCGAATTCAACCGCATCCTGCGCCAGTTTTTTCGGCGCATGGGGCTGGAACGGGCGAACCTCGTCATCGTCGGCATGGGCAAGATCGCTCGCGACATCACCCGCAAGATTCAGAGCAGCCCGGAACTCGGCTACCACGTCGTCGGCGTGGTTAACGTGCGCCCGCATCAGAAAGCCCGCGTGCTGGGTGTGCCGGTGCTGGGCGACTACCGCGAACTGCCGCAGTTGATCGACAGCTTCCGTGTCGAGCAGGTGATCATCGCGCTGCCGGACGCCCAGCGCGGCGAGTTGGTCGAACTGATCACGTTGTGCCGGCGCGGGCGGGTGGACATCAAGATATACCCGGACATGTTCTCGTACATGGCGCGCGACCTGAGCGTCGACGACCTGGGCGGCACGCCGCTGCTGACGGTGCGCGATATCGCCATGCGCGGTTGGAAGCTCAGCCTTAAGCGCCTGATGGACATCGTCGGCGCTATGTTCGGGCTGGTCATCCTCTCGCCGCTGATGCTGGTGACGGCGCTGCTGATCCGTCTCGAAACGCCCGGCGCGGTCTTCCTGGTTCAGGAACGCATGGGGCTGGACGAGCGCCCATTCCCGATGATCAAGTTCCGGTCGATGCGCGAGGACGCCGAATCGACGGGACCCGGCTGGACGGTCGAGAACGACCCGCGCGTGACCCGGTTGGGCAGAATTATGCGCGCCACCAACTGGGACGAAATCCCGCAGTTGATCAACGTGTTGATCGGCGATATGAGTCTCGTAGGACCGCGCCCGGAACGCCCGATGTACGTCCAGCAGTTCCGCGACCGCATCCCGCGTTACCACGAGCGGCATCGTGAAAAGGCGGGCATGACCGGCTGGGCGCAGGTCAACGGCTTGCGCGGCGATACCTCGATCAGCGAGCGGACGGTGTACGACCTGTGGTACGTCGAAAACTGGTCGCTCTGGCTGGATGTCAAGATCATCATCCGCACGATCCTGAACATGATTTTGCGCCGCGACAAAAACGCCTACTGATCGCGTCGCTGATGCTGCCGATGCCACTGATACCGCCGCTGAACCGCTCCGCATGACCCGTAATCTGCCGACGAATACGCGCTGGCTGCTGCTGATCGCCGGGCTGGTCACGCTGGGGCTGTACGGGCGCTCGCTGTCGCTGCCGCTGTACATGGACGACGTGATCTACGGGCGCTATGCCAGCGGCGTCACCCTGCCGGAATTGTTCTATCATCTCAACATCGTGCCGTACTACCGCCCGCTCAGCCTGGCTCCCTGGAAACTGCTCGAACTGCTGACCGGGCATTACCCGGCGGCGGCGATGCACGCCCTGAACCTGGTCGTGCATATTCTGAACGGCTGGCTGATCGGCGCGCTCGCCCGGCGCTGCACCGGGCGCACCCTGCCCGCGCTGCTCGCCGCGTTGATCTACCTGACGTTCCCGTTCAGCTATCAGGCAGTCCCCTGGGCAGCCGCGCTGGGGCATCTGATGGCGCTGTGCGGCGTGCTGCTGGCGCTGCTCAGCTTCGACCGCTGGCAGCGGACCCATTCGACGCGCGCGCTGATCGCCGTGATGCTGAGCATCGCGCTGGCGATCTTCAGCCACGAGAACGGCATCGTGGCAGGCGGGGTCGTGCTGATCTACGGGCTGGTCGTCAGCCCGCGAACGTTCACGCTGCACGACGCCAGCCGCCTGTTAGCGCCGGTTGCGGTGATCACGCTGGTGTTCGTGGTGATCTGGCTCCAGCTTCCCAAAGATCGCGGCGCGTTCCAGTTCAGCCTGAGCGACATCACCCAGAATGCCCTGTATTTCAGCCAGGGGCTGAGCTATCCGGTCGCGTGGCTGGTGAACCGGCTCGGCTTGGGCGACCATGCCGGGGCGCTGCTGGCGCTGATCGTGACCGGGGTTGTTTTTGCGCTGGCGCTGCGCTTTGCCGTATCGCAGCGGCGCGGGATGCTGTTCGGCTTGCTGTGGTACGCGGCGGCGGCTGCCGTGCCGGTGGTCTTCCTGCCCCACGCCTACGCCATCGACGGTCCCCGGCTGATGCTGCTGGCATCCGGCGGCGCGGCGCTGGTGTGGGCATCACTGGCAGATGGGCTGATTCGCGGGCGCGCGTGGATGATGCGGATTGTCGTGGTCGCAGCCGTCGCGCTGATCGTGATTCTGGGCGGCGCGTTCATCCTTCAGCGGATGGCGCTGCATGACCAGCTTTCGGCAATCTATGAAATGATTTGGGGCGCGGGCGACCGGGACGCGGTGTTCATCAACCTGCCCGCGTGGCAGGCATACCAGCGACGCGAATTTCCGATGGGCAGCGAGGGCATTACCTACCTGACTGACTACATCGGCTTCCCTGACCTGGTGCTGGTGAACACTGGTTCCTGGGGCGATTCGCTGGCGGTCGAACGCGCCGACCTGCGTCCCGAATTTTCCGGCTACTATTTCGGCAACGCCAGCCCTGCGCCGGGCGTGGACGAGATCGCCGCCGCCATCGATCAGCGTGGGCTGGGCTACCTGTTCACCAGCGTCGCCGACCGCGCGGTCTGGTTTTCGGCGCAGCGAGTCGACACGCCGCTCGATGGCGACGGGTTCGCGTGGGCAAACGGCGTTCGTGCGCAGGTCGAGATGCCGCCGTCGGACGATCCGGCGCTGTTCCCGGTCGTCATCACCTGGCAGGCGGACGACCCGGCAGCGCTCGCCGACGACCTGACCGCTTTCGTGCATCTGGAATGCGGCGGGGCGCTGGTCAGCCAGTCCGACGGCGCGCCGCTGCGCGGAGCGCTCCCGTTCCGGTCGTGGCAGGCGGGCGAAACGTGGCGCGAGCGGCGTTATCTGCCGGTGGTAGATGATGTGGCGGAGTGCCTGCTTGTGCTGGGGCTGTATTCCGGTACGACCGGCGAGCGGGTCGCGCTGATCGGTGGCGGCGATGCGGTCACGGTGCCGGTTGGCGGTTGAGTGGAAAGCGGACAACATGGATTTGAAGACCCTCGAAGACGCGATGCACGCCTTTGTCGCCAGCAAAGGCTGGTACGCGCCGGACTCGAAGCGCCCGCAGACGCCGCGCAATCTGGCGATCTCGCTGGCGCTGGAAGCCGGCGAGGTGCTGGAACTGTACCAGTGGAGCGACGCGCCGCCGGACAAAGCCGCGCTCTCCGGCGAGCTGGCGGACGTGATGCTGTATCTGCTTCAGCTTGCCAGCCTCAGCGGCGTCGATCTCGGTCAGGCGGTGATGGACAAGCTCGACGTGAACTACGGGCGCACGTGGGATCAAGAAAGGACTGAGGACTGAGATAAGTGCAGTTACAGGGTAAAAGTAGGAAAAGTTAAAAGTGAAAACCAGATGTTGCCATCACTTTCAACTTTTAACCTTTAACTTCGTCTACTTTTAACTGTCTTTGTCTCAGTCCTCAGTCCTTTTCCCCTATCTATCTACCGCGTCTGCCAGTAAAATAAGCGGCTTATTGTGGCGGCAGAGCCGAGCTTTTCTCAGCACGTGCTTGCTTCGCAAGCCCGGCACTCAGTACTCAGCACTTCTTTCAGGAGCTTTCCCATGTCAGCGCAGGCATTGACTTCACCCCGCGAAGATTTCTCCGCCTGGTACAACGAAATCGTCTATCGCGCCGACCTGGCGGCGCAGTCGCAGGTGCGCGGCTGCCCGATTGTCAAGCCGTATGGCTACGAATTGTGGGAAGGCATCAAGAACGCGCTCGACGTGCGCTTCAAGGCGACGGGTGTGCAGAACGCTTACTTCCCGCTGTTCATCCCCATGAATTACCTGCAGCGCGAAGCGGAGCATGTCGAAGGCTTCAGCCCGGAACTGGCGGTCGTGACGCATGGCGGCGGCAAGGAACTGGAAGAGCCGCTGGTCGTGCGCCCCACGTCCGAGACGATCATCGGCGTGTCGTTCAGCGAATGGATTCAGTCCTACCGCGACCTGCCGCTGCTGATCAACCAGTGGGCGAACGTCGTGCGCTGGGAAATGCGCACGCGCCCGTTCCTGCGCACGGCGGAATTTCTGTGGCAGGAAGGGCACACCGCCCACGCGACCTACGAAGATGCCCAGGCGCGCACGCTGCAAATGCTCGACGTGTACGCCGACGTGGCAATCAACGAGGCGGCGATCCCGGTCATCCCCGGTCAGAAGAGCGAGGGCGAGAAATTCCCCGGCGCGCTGACGACCTATGCCATCGAAGGCATGATGGGCGACGGCAAGGCGCTGCAAGCCGGGACGAGCCACAACCTGGGGCAGAATTTCGCTAAAGTCTTCGATATTCAGTACCTGGATGCCAACAACGAACGCCAGTACTGCTGGACGACTTCGTGGGGCATGAGCTGGCGCATGGTCGGCGGCGTGATCATGACGCACGGCGACGAGAAAGGCTTGCGTCTGCCGCCCCGGCTCGCGCCGTATCAGGTCGTCATCGTGCCGATCTTCCGCAGCGACGACGAGAAAAGCATCGTGATGGAAGCGGTCGCACGTCTGCAGCGCGAACTGGCGGGCGCGAATATTCGCGTTCACGTCGATACCCGCGACTACCAGCCCGGCTTCAAGTTCAACGACTGGGAAATGCGCGGCGTGCCGGTGCGCCTGGAAATCGGTCCGCGCGATGTGCAGGGCGGCACGGTCGTGGCAGCGCGCCGCGACATACCCGGCAGAGAGGGCAAGCGCCCGCTGTCGCAGGATGGGCTGGCAGCCGCGCTCACCGACCTGCTCGCCGAAATTCAGGCGAACATGCTCCGGCAGGCGACCACCTTCCGCGACCAGCGCCTGCACGACGTTTCCAGCTACGACGAACTCACGCAGGTGATTGAAGCGGGCGGCTTCGCGCGCGGCTGGTGGAATGAATCTGCCGAAGCCGAAGCCCGCATCAAGGAAGAGACGGGCGCGTCACATCGCTGCTACCCGCTGGCGCAGCCGGGCGGGACGGGCGTCAGCTTCTACGACGGTCAGCCCGCCGAACGTATCGCCATTTTCGCCAAAGCTTACTAAATCGTCTCCGTGAAGGGCTGGCATGACCGCCTGAAGGGGTATTTTACGCCGTCGTGATTTGTGCAGTATGTTCAAAAAACTGGCGGCGAAATCTAAATATCACTTTTGGCTGTTGTGCTGTATAGTCAAGTGAAACAGGGAATTTTAACGAAAACTTAACCTCTTAGTGCTTAAATGTCACTCGGAACGCTATTCCAACCGATACGGATGTGTGGACAGAGGCGCATGAGGATTGGCGAGGTTGAAGTATAATCGCATTATGTCGAATGTTATAAAACCAGGTCTATCTTGATTGCGGATTGAGTGTTTGTTAAAATTGGCGCAAACAGGACTTTGCTGGACGATACTTACAAAGAGCTTATTCGAGCATTTTGGTAGAACCCAAAAACTGGTCTTGTGCTGCGTCGCAGCTTGCACGACCACCGAGTCGTCCGGCTCTGGTGGTATATGTTTTTAGGTAGGATATGGCAGCTTATTTGATTGTCGATGTTGATGACCTGATTGCACACTTTCGCAGTCGCAACATCGCACTCGATTTGCAGGAACTCGCGGTAGGCTTACGCGGCGGCGCGGCGCTGGCGGCAGGATTGGTAAGTGCGGATCGCCTGCGGGCGGTTGCCGCTGCCAACTGGAAGAAGCACCGCCAACAGAAATCGCGCACCGGGATCGACCCTCAGTACGTATTCAAAGCCGCCGGTTACGAGATATTCGACATCCCCCATCGCGAAAGCCTGGCGGATGCGCTGATCATTCACTATTTCTCGTTCGACCCGGAACCGGTCGACGAGTTGATCCTGGCGACTACCAATCCCGACCTGATCCCGCTGGTGCGGCGGGTCAAGCGGACGCGCAACGCCCGCGTGCGCATGTGGGGGTCGGACGACGTGCTGGAAGGCACGGAATTCGCCGATCAGGTGATTTTTCAGCCGCTGGAATCGCTGCTGGGCATCCAGCAGACCAAGAACGTCGCTATCTATGTCGATTTCGAGAATATCGCTATCAGCCTGAACGAGCAGGGCTACATTGTTAACCTCGACACGCTGATCGAGAGCCTCGTCCGGCGCGGCAAGGCGCACGGGCAGGTCGTCAAGATTGAGGCATACGCTCCCTGGACGCAGCGCGGCAGCCTGCCGCCGCTGGTTGACCTGGCGGGGCGCGAGATTGCCGACGACGCGACCAACCGCCTGTTGATGGCAGACATCAACCCAGTGATCACGCTGCCCGGCAAGAACAGCGCCGACATGAAGATGTCGAACGACATCCTGCGCGACGTGGGGCACGAGGATGCGGCGGATATCTACATCGTCGCCAGTGGGGATCGTGACTTCAAGGACATGATCAACCAACTGCGCGCCCGCAACAAGACGGTGATCATCTGGTCGGTGCATGGCAGCACCAGCCGCCAGCTTGAGAACAACCCGAACCTGACGGTCGAGTACATCGAAGACTTCACCAACCTGCAAACGCACCAATCGCTCAGCCTCGCGTCGATGGCGTTCAACGAAGATGGCTCGATGGGCGGCTTCACGCCGTCGCAGTGGTCGAGCGTGATTATCCAGTTCGACCGGCTGGCGCAGCAGGTGCGGACCGAAGCGCTCACCCACAAGCAGTTGATCGATCAGTTGATCGAAGTCGGCGCGGTGGTTTCGCAGGCGCGCGGCGAAGACCTCGTCTCTCAGGCGGTCTCGCTTGGCATCCTGCGTCTCACCAGCACCAAGGATCGCCTGATCCTCGACTACAACCATCCGGTGGTCGAAAAGACCTGCCTGATTCG
>JADLHH010000265.1 GCA_020848855.1 Anaerolineae bacterium
ACCGGCACGTCGCGCATTTCGCGAATGGACTCGTCCAGCGTCTCCTTGATCGACTCCGGCGCGTTGTCCGCTTCGAAAGGGGTTGGGACGGGCGTTGGTTTGTTGGTTTCGTCTGCCATCATCGACCCCCTAGACCAGATAAATCGCCGTAAACAGGACGATCCACACCACGTCGACGAAGTGCCAGAACAGCCCGAAGATTTCAACGCCGAGGTAACGGTTGTTGGCGTACTTGCCTTTGCGCGCGCCCATGATCACCCAGAGCGCCCAGAGGACGCCGGTGATCACGTGAGCGCCGTGAAATGCCGTCGGCGCGTAGAAACGCATCCCAAAGACGTCGCTGTAGATGGTGATGCCTTCGTGCGAGAGCGTGGTGTATTCAACCCCCTGCAGCACCACGAACAGCGTCCCCAGCACCGCCGTCGCGCTGATCCAGCGCGCCAAGCCCTTGCTGTCGTTGCCCTGTATAGCGCGCAGCCCCATGACCATCGTCCAACTGCTGGTGAGCAGCAGGAAGGTATTCAGGCTGACGAGAAACAAGCCCGACGCCTGATGCACTTCCTCCACGCGCTCCGGGTTGTGAATGCGGAAGACGACGTAGATGGCGATCAAGGTGGCGAAGATAACCACTTCGGACGCCAGATACAGCCACATGGCGAACTTCATGTTGTCGATGTGGCGCGCTTCTTCCTTGGGCGTGGCGTGGTGCGCGTGATGCGCTTGTTCGATACTCATTTCCGTCATAATCTACAGTTCCCCGCTATTTGTGCAGCAGTTCAACAAACTCGTCAACGGTCAAATGAAGGTCGCGGATGATCGATCGGAGTGTCCCAGGCGGAACGGGATTGTGATGGGGCAGCACCGTTCGTCGCGTCCGGTCATTCGGATCACCGATGAATATATGACTACTCGACTGCCGTAGAACAACAAAACCTCCACGCTGTAACGCTCTGAGACATTCCCGCGCCGTGATCGAAGGGAGTTTGCTCACACAGTAACCACTTCCAGATCGACATCATCGGGTATTGCTTCACCGTTATCGCGCATGTAGCTTTCCATCAACTGGATAGCATCTTTCACATTTTCGACCGCTTCTTCGGCAGTCGCGCCATCGGAATGACAACCGGGCAGGCTGGGAACTTCGGCGATGTAAGCATCGCTCTCCGGGTCTTTATACACGATTACGTGACGCATCCAGCCAACCTTTCGCCGTGACGACACTCATTGCAGGAACCGCGGCACGCTCCGCAGGACACGCGCAAGCCAGCGCGCCACCCGCCCAAGCGTTTGCAGCACGAGCATGGGGCGCAGGATGACCAGCGCGAAGAGAATAGCATTCACCAGCGACAGGAAAATAAGCTGCCCCTGCGGGTCTGGGAAGAGGATCGACAGCCCCGGAAACTGCGGCTGCGGGAAGATCAAGCCGATGGCGACGAAGTAGAAGACGTAGTACAGGATGATCGCCGTGAAGATGAACACCAGCGCCGCGACCGGGGGGCGAATGACCACGAGCGAGAGGATCAGCGCGCCCAGGAACGCCAGAAAGGTGAGCTGCCCGGCGGAGTCCATGAACCAGCTCAGCACCGGAATCTGACGATCCGGCATGATCAAATTGATGAGGGCGAACAGCACGACGTACGAGACCACCCACACCACCAGAAGCTGGGCGATGGCGATGACCGTCCGCCGGTCATCCGGCGGCGTCGATTCCTGCCCGCCCGGCGCGGAGAGGGCTGCCGTACCACCAGCGGTCACTTTCACTTCGGCGAGACCGCGCGAGAGCGCCGTAAACAGAAAGGCGAACAACCCGGCGGCCGCGAACAGCGATATCAGCGCCCAGATGAAAAATACCGCGAAGATCACCAGTGTGCTGACCTGAATGGTCGGTCCGCCGAACGGCAGCGGCACATCGGCATAGCCGACCAGCGCCGTCGACGCGCCGGGGACGACCGTCTGCGTGAGCGCCAAGCCGCCGGGCAGCAGCGCGAACCCGGCGATGACGATCAGAAACAGGAGCAGCGCCGTGGTAATCTGCCAGGTGTAGCTGGCGAGGATGGAGGCGGGTTTTGCGGCGTCAGCGGCGAGTTCTTCGTGGACGACTTCTTCCGCTTCTTCGTCGCCATGCACGCTGAGACGGGGGTCGAACGCGCCGATGCCCCAGACGAAACCGCCCGCCATCGTGAGCGCAGCGATCACGATGCCCGGTCCCGGCGCCCAGATGGGATCAAGCCCCTGCAAGCCGCGAATGACGATCACCAGCAGCGCGCCAAACATGAAACCGAGGATACCCATCGGAATGGCACGACTCAACCCGGGTTGCATAAACTACCTTTCCCCTGCGAAAAGTTAAAAGTTAAAAGGAGAGAGTTAAAAGGGAAAAGCGCCCGTGTAATTTGCTCGATAGCTTGGTCGCTTGATCACCCTGCTTTTAACCTGTCACTTTTAACTTTCAACTCAGATCAGGTACAGCACCGTGTAAAACAACAGCCAGGCAACGACTACAAAATACCACAATTTGGTTGAGGCTTCCACCGCCCAGTGATGGAGCGAATCGTAGGCGGAGTCGCCGGAATAGACCCGAACCATGATCAAGCCGATGACCAGCGCGTGAATCCCATGATAGGCGGTCATCACCCGAAAAACCGTACTGAACTGTCCGCTGAACGGTATCGTCACCCATTCAAACGCCATGACCAGCACAAACGCCGTGCCCAGCGCGAGGGCAGCGCGCCACTGTGCCCGGAATGCTTCGTGGCGGTCGCGGCGGATCGCCTGAAGCCCGCCGCGCGCCAGCACGGCGCTCGCCAGCAGCCCAACCGTCGCCAGCGTCGGCAGCACGGGGTCGAGCGGCTGAACGCCGGGCGGGGGCCACGACGGGAAATTGCCGCGAATTTGCAGGTTGACGATGATCAGGCAGACGAACACCAGAATCCACGAAAACTGAAACATCGTCACCCCGGTGCGCTTGTTGCGCAGGTCCTGAAGCTCCTGGCGCGACAGCGCGTTCTGTTCCAGTACTTGCTGCTGCATGATTCCGTTAAACCAAACTTATGCTTCCGAAAGGATAGTAGGGGCGGGTCTGACACCCGCCCCTGCGGAACGCGCTCTCACGCTTCCGCTTCCGGCGCGGGCTTGGGCGTCCGTTCGCGGGTAGCGGGCGGCTCTTCCGGCGCGCCGTACTGCGCGTCAATCGCGTTCAGGTAGGTATACGCCGCCTCGGTGCCGTAGCCATAGGGATTCTTGTAGGGAACCGGGTCGCCGATGAAGTTGTGCGCGGGCGGCGGCGAGGTGGTCGCCCATTCGAGCGTGAGCGCGCGCCAGGGGTTCGCGCCCGCGCGCGGACCGTTGGCGAGGCTGTAAATCATGTTGGCGACCAGCACGAACGTCGAGACGCCCAGCACGAACGCCGCGACGCTGACCAGCACGTTCAACCCCTGATACTCCGGCGCGTAGATCGCCACGCGGCGCGGCATCCCGATAATGCCGAGGATGTTCATGGGGAAGAAGGTCAGGAAGAACGACGGATAGGTCAGCCAGAAGTGGATTTTGCCCAGCCGCTCGTTGAGCATCCGCCCGGTGATCTTCGGGAACCAGTGATAGATGCCGGCGTAGATGGTGAATACCGACCCGCCGAACAGGACAAAGTGAATGTGGCTGACGATGAAATAGGTGTCCTGCACGTGGATGTCGAACGGTATCGCCGCCGACATCACACCGCTGATGCCGCCAATCACGAACATCGAGAGAAAACCGAGCGCGAACAGCATCGCGGCGCGGAAGTGAAGCTTGCCGCCCCAGATCGTGCCCAGCCAGCTAAAGATTTTGATGCCGGTCGGCACGGCGATGATCATCGAGGTGACCATGAAGGGGATGCGCAGCTCAGGCGTCAGCGAAGTGAACATGTGATGTCCCCACACCGTGAAGCCGACCAGCGCAATGGTCATGCTGGAAAGCCCCACTGCCCGGTAGCCAAAGATCGGCTTGCGCGCGTGGACAGACAGCACTTCCGAGAGAATGCCGAAGCCCGGCAGCACCATGATGTACACGGCAGGGTGGCTGTAGAACCAGAAGACATTCTGCCACAGCAGCACGTCGCCGCCCTGCGCCGGGTTGAAGAAAGCAGTGCCCGCGACCCGGTCGAGGATCAGCAGAGTCAGCGCCCCCGCCAGAAAGGGGGTTGCCAGCACGGCGATGATGGCAGTCGCCAAAACCGCCCAGACGAACAGCGGCATCTGGAAATAGCCCATGCCTTCGGGGCGCATGTTCTTGACGGTGACGATAAAGTTGATCGAGCCGAGAATCGACGACAAGCCGAGCAGGTGGAGCGAAATCGCCCACATGGTTTGACCATCGCCGCTAAACAGCGTGCTGAGCGGTGGATAGCTTGTCCATCCAGCTTCCGCCTGCCCGGCGAACCAGCCCAGCAGCAGGAAGATGCCCGCCGGGGGAATCAGCCAGAAGGCAAAGGCGTTCAGCCAGGGGAACGCCATGTCTTTCGCGCCGAGCATGAGCGGGACGAGGTAATTCCCCATGCCTGCGAAGAACGGGATGATCCACAGGAAGATCATGATCGTCCCGTGCATACTGAATATCTGGTTGTATTCCTGCCCGGTCTGCATGACATCCAGGTTCGGCGTTAGCAGCTCGGCGCGGAACAGCATCGCCAGCGCCCCGCCGATAATGAAGAAGAAGAACGCCGTCACCATGTACTGGATGCCGATGACCTTGTGGTCGACACTCCAGCGCAGGTAAGTCGTCCAGCCTGGACGCTCGGTTTCAGTGTGCGCACCCGGCAAAGGTCTTGTTATCGTTGCCATACCGATATTACTCCCAAAAAATCGACTTCTTCCAGTCGTGTACGAAGCGAGGCGGCATAGCGCCGTCGATATTCGATTAAACCCTCACCCCGCCTCGCTTCGTTCAGGCATCCGCAGGGTGCCTGCCCCACGCTGCCGTCAACCAGCAGCGTGAGGTTGGGGTGAGGGCTGAACGCCGCGTTACTGCGTCAGCAGGAAGGCGACGATCGCGTCCAGGTCGCTGTCCGGCATGTAGTTCGGCTGACCAGGGTCGGCATTGAACTGCGGCATGAGCGGGCTGAAGCCGGGCACGACGAAATCGGTTGGATGACGCACCGAGTCGTGGATGTACGCCGAAGCGTCCATGCCGGGCATACGACTATTGCCGCGCGTGCCGATGCCGTCCAGGTTGGGACCGATGGTGCCCGTCCAGCCGAGCGAGGTCAGCGTGTGGCAGGTCGCGCACGGGTACTTGCCGCTGGCGAGAATCTGCTGCCCCAGGATCGCCGGGTCGGCGGGCGGGAACAGGACGTTCAGGGCTTCGGGTTGGTAGAATTCGTTCAGGTAGCTCTGCTCGTCGGGGTGGACGATCAGCCATGCGCCTTTCAGCGTGCTGTCAGAGCCGACCGGACCCGCCATGTCGCCGTGACCGGAGCCGCACAGTTCGGCACAGGTGATCCGATAGACGCCCGCCTCGATCGGCGTGAAGCGCACGTCGGTTTCGCGCCCCGGCAGCAAGTCCTGCTTGATGCGCATCCCCGGAATCCAGAACGAGTGATTCACGTCTTCGGAATTGAGCAGCATGTGTACCGGCTGACCCACCCACGTATGAAGCTGGGGCGAGTTGAACTGGAGCGAATCGCCGGCGGTGAAGACCGCCTGAACATCCTCAGGCAGCTGGTCGACCGACACCCCCTGCGGCAGATCGGTCTGGGCAATATCGTAGGTGAATGTCCAGGCGAACCGCTGCCCGGTAGCATTCACGATCTGCTCGTTGGGCTGCGGCGCGCGAATCGCCTGCCAGACCTGGAAGCTGTAAAGCGTGATGACCACCACGATCACCGCAGGGATCACCGTCCAGGTGAATTCGAGCGTGGTGTTGCCCTGAATGGGGGGACCATCGCTGTTATCGCCCTTGCGTACCCGGAACCGGATGATCGAGAACAGCAGGACGCCGTTCACCAGCAGAAAGATCGAGCCGCCGATTGCCAGCATGAAGCGGAACAGCTCGTCGACCTGCTGCGCCTGTGACGACCCCTGTGTCGGGAAGAACGAGGGGGTCAACGAGCCGATCAGCAGCCCGCCCAGGATGATCGCCAACCCTGCTGCGATAATCCACAGCAGGCTCAAGGACCGACCATTAGAATTGAGGTTGCCAAGATTCATGCACGACTTCCGTAGATACTCAGTGCCGAGGGAACAAAAAGCGCCTGGCTTGGTCACGCGCCACGCGAAGTGGCTTATGCGCCGAGCGAAGCATTTGTTAATTTTTACACAAGCTGTGATTCGATTGTACCTGACTCCTTATGGATTGGCAAGTAGATTACAAACGGAAACATTCCGAGAAATATTTATGGGGCGACGAGCTGAAGTTCGGATCGGTTTGTCGCATCACCCAAGCCCTGCGCTACAATGAAGGGCAGGTTCTTAATACAGGGAATTGAAACAGGCTCATGAGCAGGAGGCACGTGAATGACCCATGATCCTGTCCAGCAGGCGCTGGCAGAACTCGACAGCGGCGACCGCTCGCAGCGGATCGAGGCGCTGCGCCGGCTGCGCGCCCAGACTGACGGACGCATCGCCCCCCGGCTGCTGGTGCTGCTGGAAGACGCCGACAGCGATGTGCGCCGGCTGTCCGCCGAAGCGCTGGGCAAGAACGGCGGCGCTAGTTCGGTACGCGCGCTAAGCGATACCCTCTACGACGATCACCCGGCGGTGCGGGCTGCCGCCGCCGACGCGCTGGGGATCATCGGCGAGCGAGCTGCTGTCCCGGCGCTGATCGACGCGCTGTACGACGAGAATATCAACGTGCAGTTCGCGGCGGCGATGGCGATTGGGCTGATCGCTGACCCGCGCGCGGTGGTCGACCTGATCTACCTGCTGGACAACGCCGACATCCCGCTGGCGATGATGGCGGCGCAGGCGCTGTACAAAATCGGCACGCCGGAAGCGCTGGCGGCAATCCAACACCTGCGCGACGAAGACGGCACATATCATTTCAGAATCCCCACGCCGGCGGACGGCGATGATTATCTGTCCGACGCCGACGAGAGGCTGCGCCACATCTCACCGGATCGGCTGCACGACCTGGTAGACGAGGAAGCGCTGGCGGAGACGCCGGGCAGCGCCAGCATCCCCCCGGCGAAAGAAGCGGAAACCGCGCCGGAGCCGGTGCAGTTTTCGGCATACTACCCGCGCGAAGTCGCGCCGAACGACTGGCATCCGCTGAAGGCGTACGTGTTCAAGCCGGGGGCTGCCAACACCGTCAGCGCCGACGCGGCGAAGGAATTGGGCGCGCGGCTGCCGTCGTACCGCGAAGTCGAGCGCCCGGCGCAGGTGAGCATCGCCGAGGGCGCGCTGATCACCGCCACGCCGGAACTCGCCGGCTTCCAGTTCAACCCGCCGAGCGCGCAGGTCGCGTTTTACGAGGACTGGCAGCGCTTCGACTTCAAGCTGCGGGCGGTCGGCGCTGCGCCGGAGCAGGCGAGCAACGGCAGAATCACCTTCACGGTCGAAGGCGTGATCGTCGCCGACATTCCGCTGTCGGTCTACGTGGGCGAAGCGGGAACGCCGGATGACATCCAGGCGAGCGCGACCCGCCCGATCTACCAGTCGATCTTTTGCAGCTACAGCCACCGCGATACGCAGATCGTCGAGCGGGTGGAGCGGGCGTATAAGGCGCTGGGCATGACGTTCCTGCGCGACGTGGTGACGCTCAAAAGCGGGCAGGATTGGGACGCCGAGCTACTGAAGCTGATCGAGCGCGCCGACATTTTCCAGCTTTTCTGGTCGAAAGCCGCTTCGGAATCGAAGGCGGTGCGCAAGGAATGGCTGCACGCGCTCAGCCTGAAGCGGGAAGATGAAGCGTTCATCCGCCCGGTATACTGGGAACAGCCGATGCCGCCGCCCGCGCCGGAACTGGCAGCAATTCACTTTGCTTTCGAACCGGAGTTGGATCAAGCCTGAGGTTGCAGTGTACAATAGGGCTATTCAAGCGGGTTTGGAAACGGAAGGAACAGATCGATGCCGGTGGTTGGTTGGATTTTGATTGCGGTGGCAGCGGTAGCAGTGGGCGGCGTGTTATACCTCGTGATGCGCGAGCACGCCGAACCCGAAGAATATTTCATCCCCCCGCCGGCAGGCAGCGCGCCGAAACCGAGTGAAGACCCCCAGCGGACGGCTGACAAAAGCGCCTGATCGACTTCGCATACCACGCGAATTTGCGCCTATTTCAGACGCGGTGCGGGCTGTCCGCGCCGTACCTGATGCTGCGCCTGTGACAATATCTGTCACAGGTCGCGCACCCACATCGAAGTCGTTTCTCACTCACCCAAAATGAATCCGGCAGCAGCGGCGGCAAACCGCCGCGATTTGTCGTTTCTGTTGAGGATGGGAATCGCCGGAGACCGGCAGAGGCGAGAAAAGCCGGGCTGCCTGCGACTCACAACAGGCAGCCCGGGCTTCGTGCGTTAACTGTAGGGGACGGTGTTGATATCGCCTTCGACGACCTTGACGTAGCCGGATGCGATCCAGCCGACCGTGCCCCGGAAGACGACCTGATACCAGCCGGTATGCGTCTGGCTGAGCACGGGCATGATCTCGCCCCAGGGGATGCGCCCGATCTGCTCCGAGTCGGTGGTCGGCGCGGCGCGCAGACGCAGCCCCGCTTCGGTCTGAATGACCACGCCGGTCGCGGCGGCGGGATTCCCCTGCACGACGAACGGGCTGTTGACCGGCGCGTTGTACTCGTTGCCGTTGACCTGCAGATAGTAGCCCCACACCCAGCCTGTGCCGCTGCTAAGCTGGATCAGGAACCAGTAAGCATTTTCGTCGCGCCCCAGCACCTGGTACGTCTCGCCGCGACGAACGCGCGAAACGACCGGCGCACCGAAGAACGGCGCTTCACGCACCAGCAGCACGGTCGCGCGGATGATCGTGCCCGACAGCGCGCCCGGCGGGATGGGCGGGAGCGGCGTGCGCGTCGGAGCGGGGGCAGTCGGCGTGAAAAGCGATGGCGGGTTCACGATGCCGGGGGTCGTTCCGGGGGTGAGGGCGCCGGCAACCTGGAACCACTGGAACTGCACCGCCGCCTGGTCGACGAACTCGACGTACTCCACCGTCAGCGAGTGCGTCCCCGCCGTCAGCGTCTGCTGGAAGCGGTCGGTCGTCAACACCCGCCCGATGA
>JADLHH010000266.1 GCA_020848855.1 Anaerolineae bacterium
CGCCGCCCAGCCTGACCTCGTTCTGCTCAAGAGCAGCAGCGCCGAGTCGCTGGGTGGTCCGCTGGAAGCGCTGGGCATCCCGGTGGTGTACGTCGAGTTCGAGACGCCGGAACAGTACGAGCGCGATCTGACCAATCTGGGGTTGATCTTCCAGAATGAAGCCCGCGCCGAGGAAATCATCGCCTTCTTCCAGGAGCGAGTTGACGGGATCGCCGAAACGCTGGCTCCGGTGACCGAGGAAGAGAAGCCAGGCGTGCTGCTGTTGTACTACAACGACCGCGACGGCGTGGTCGCGTTCAACGTGCCGCCAACCACCTTCATTCAGACGTGGAGCGTCGAAGCCGCCGGCGGCGCGCCGGTGTGGCTGGATGCCGAGCTGGGCAGAAGCTGGACGACCGTCACGCTCGAACAGATCGCCGCGTGGGACGCCGACCAGATTTTCATCGTGTCGTATTTCAAGCCCGTCGCCGAGGTACTCGCCGCGCTGGAAGCCGACCCGCAGTGGCAGGCGCTGCGCGCGACGCAGGATGGCACGCTCTACGGTTTCCCCGGCGACTACTACAGTTGGGATCAGCCGGATGCCCGCTGGATTCTGGGGCTGGAGTGGCTGACGAAGACCATCAACCCGGAGTTGTTCGCCGACCTCGACCTGCAGCAGGAGATTCGCACGTTCTACAGCGATCTCTATCATCTGGACGACGCTGCTTACACCGAGTCGGTTGAGCCATACCTGCCCGCCGACGTGCCCTGATCCGGTCGATGGCTGAACGCGCTGCTCCCACCACGCTGACGCTCCGGCAGCAAAGCCGGGCGATCACGGGTTCGAACCGGCTGGCGTGGATCGCGCTGGCGTTGGTCGTCGTGCTTGTCCTGTCGCTGTTTCTCGGACGCTATCCGCAGCCCGGCTTTCTCTCGCCGGAGCGGCTGGCGTCTGACGAACTGGCGCAGCGGCTGCTGCTGAACCTGCGCCTGCCGCGCCTGCTGACGGCGATCATGCTGGGCATGTCGCTCGCCACCGCCGGGACGGTCTTTCAGATGATCTTCGGCAATCCGCTGGTCGAGCCGGGATTTCTGGGTGTGTCGCAGGGGGCAGCGTTCGGCGCATCACTCAGCATTGTTTTCTTCGGCAGCGCCGCCTGGGTCGTGCAGGGGTCGGCGGCGCTGTTCGCGTTTCTGGGGCTGGGGTTTTCCTACCTGCTGGCGCGGCATGGGCGGTTTGGCGGGTCGGTGCTGCGGCTGGTGCTCGCCGGGATCGCAGTCTCGGCGCTGTTTTCCTCGGGGGTGGGCGTTCTGAAATATATCGCCGACCCGATGACCCAGCTTCAGGAGATCACCTTCTGGCTGCTGGGCGGGCTGTGGAGCATCACCTGGACGCAGGCGCTGTCAATTGCGCCCGCCGTCCTAGTGAGTCTGTATATCATTTACCGGATGCGCTGGCGGCTGAACCTGCTGTCGCTCGACGAAGCGACCGTCTTTTCGCTGGGAGCAGCGCCCGCCCGTGAACGCGCCATCTTGCTGACAGCGGCGGTCACCGCGACCGCTGCCGTCGTTTCCGCGTGTGGCATGGTCGGCTGGATTGGGCTAATCGTGCCGCACATCGCGCGGCGGCTGTCCGGAGCAGACAGCCGCCGCGCGCTCCCGGCAGCCATGCTGATCGGCGGGCTGTTCGCCATGCTGTGCGACGATGTCGGGCGCACGCTGCTGACCGGCGAGATTCCGGTCGGCATTCTGACCTCGCTGATAGGCGCGCTGTTCTTCGCCGCCATCATGCTCAGCCGGGGCACGGAAATCAGGCGATGACGGCTCCCCTGCTGGCGTTCCAACACGTCCATTTCGGCTATGTGCCTGGCAGCCGAACCGTGCTGCGCGACCTGTCGCTCAATATTCAGCCGGGCACGGTCACTGCCATTCTGGGACCCAACGGCGTCGGCAAAACCACGCTGCTGCATCTGGCGCTGGGCTGGCTGAAGCCGCAAAGCGGCGATATCCTGCTCGACGGACGCCCGCTGAAAAGCTTCTCGCGGCGAGCGGTCGGGCAGTGGCTGGCGCTCGTGCCGCAAACCGAGCGCGTCCCGTTTGAATATTCGATTCTGGACTACGTGGTGCTGGGGCGCACGCCGTACCTCGCACCGCTCGCCATGCCGGACGTTGACGATTATCATATTGGCGAGCAGGCGATCGAGCAGGTGGGGCTGGGCGCGCTCCGTCACCGAAGCATCACGACGCTGAGCGGCGGCGAGCGCCAGTTGGCGCTGGTCGCGCGGGCGCTGGTGCAGCAGCCGCGCCTGCTGGTACTGGACGAGCCGATGTCGCACCTCGATCTGGCGAACAAAGCGCGCCTGATCCAGCTTCTGCGCGGGCTGGTCGCGCAGGGGATGACGCTGCTGCTGACCACCCACGAACCCGACGTGGCAGCCGCCGTCGCCACTCACCTGATCCTGATGTGCGACGGACAGGTGTTCCGCGCGGGCGTGCTGGCGGATGTTTTCACGAGCGAAAACCTGAGCGCGACCTATGGCATTCCGGTGCGCGTCAGCCGTCTGGACGGTCAGCAGATCATCCAGTGGATTTAGCGAAGATTTGAGGAACCATGGAACCGATCACCAACTGGAGCGCCCTGTGGCGGGAACTGGTCGAAATCCGCGCCGACGGCAGAAAGCACGACGACAAACCGCAGGATGACTGGGAAGGGCGCGTACAGGCATTCGCCGACCGGGTGAAGCGCCGCTGGCAGAAACCTGACTCCAGTCGCGATTTCATCTGCGCCCAGCTTGATCCTATAGCGACGGTGCTTGACATCGGGGCGGGCATCGGCGCATGGACGGCGCTGATGGCGGGGCACGCCGCCCACGTCACCGCCGTCGAGCCATCGGCGGCGATGCGCGCCTACATGGACAGAAATCTCGCTGCGCAGAACGTCACCAACGTCAGCGTGGTTCCAGGCGCGTGGCCCGACGTGACGGTCGAGCCGCACGACTTCTCGCTGTGCTCGCACGCCATGTACGGCTGCGCCGACTTCCCCGGCTTCGTCCGGCAGATGATCGCCTCGACCAAAAAGATGTGTTTTCTCCTGTTTCGCGCGCCGACGCTGGACGGCGTCACAGCGGAAGCCTCGCGGCGGGTGTGGGGGCATCCGTTCGACAGCCCGAATTTCACCGTTGGCTACAACTGCCTGCTGCAAATGGGCATCTACCCGCATGTGCTGATGGAAGATACTGGGCTGTGGCAGGCAGAAACCAGCCCCAGCCTCGACGCCGCCTTCGACGACCTGAAACACTACTTCCGGCTGGCAGAAACCGACGCGCACGATGCCTTTCTGAAAGACCTGCTGCGCCGGCGGCTCACATTTCAAGACGGCGTCTACGTGTGGCCCCGCGACGTTTACTCGGCGCTGGTCTACTGGTCGGTGGATGACAGCGCGCTGGCGTTCCGCGAAGCCGTAACATGAAGCAGATCGCCGTCCTGACGGGCAACATGGGCAGCGGCAAAACCACCGTCTGCCTGAAATTCGCCGCGTACGCCCTTCGGAAGCGGTTTGACTGCGCGGGCGTCATCTGCCCGGCGCGCTACGATGGAACTCGCAAAGTCGGCATCGACCTGCTCGACGTGCGGACGCAAGAACGCCGCCCGCTGGCAGAAGCCGACGACCAACCCGCGCCGCTCCGCACCGGCAGATACCGCTTCGACACGGCGGCGATGGCGTGGGGCGCGGCTTGTCTGGAGTCCGCTTGCCCGTGTGACGTGCTGTTCGTCGATGAGTTGGGTCCGCTGGAACTGACGCGCGGCAAGGGTTGGGTTAACGCGCTCGCCGTGCTGCGCGACGCACCGTATCGGTTGGCGGTGGTGGTCGTACGCCCCAGTCTGGTAGATGCTTTCAGCGAGGCGATGGCGGGCGCGGATGTTTCGCTGCTGCCCCTGCACAAGCGCAATGACGACGACCGGATTGACGACTTGCTCGCGCTGCTTCGGTGATTATCTGTTTGTGAGCCGGACGCGAAAGACCTGGTTCAACCTGGGTAAACCGCTACCTGCTCGATGAGAACTTCAATGGCAAAATCGCGAGAGGGCTGCGTGCCCGAAACCCGGATGTGGATACGATGACGAGACACGCCAATGAGCCGCTCGTACAGGGGTTGCCCGTAGCAGGTGTGATCTTCGTTCGCGATACGCTGCCAGTTGCCAAAGTGATCGACGACCTTTTGGCGATTCTAGGTGCGAGTGAAGCGAGTGATTGGGAAAATCGGATAGATTTTCTCCCATTATAATGGAAAGTGGGTTGAAGCTCGGTCGCAACATCCACACCGCGCTGTTCCTGTCGAGTTTCAATATCCTCTACGGATCGAAGCAGATTGAAGCCAGTATGCTTGCACCCAACGAACGCTCACAGGGAGTTTCAATATCCTTACGGATCGAAGCAGGTTGAAGCTTTAATGACGCGGTTTTTACACGGTACGGGTGCGAAAAGGCTATCCCGTCCGACAGTTCACAAGGGGCAGATCAAACGCCTTGACATCCTGCACGGTCTCATCCGCGATTACCGCCGCGTCGCTTAGTTTTCCTCTGCGGATAGGGTTTTCGCACCTTACAGGATGTTAGAACCGCACCTTTACCCTCCTTGAATGCTGCTGCCAATCGGCTGATCGACCGTCTCTATTGGGGCATTCCGCTCTCACAACAACCGATCACCGAAAAACACATTCCCAAAGAAGAACGGAACAAGCTCATTTGTGAGCGTTATACTGATGGCGAAACCTTGGAATCCATTGGTGGGCTTTCGGACTGTCCGTTCAGCGCGTGCATCAAATTATCCGTCGCTGGTGTACTTGAACTTCATTTTGCCA
>JADLHH010000267.1 GCA_020848855.1 Anaerolineae bacterium
CCGGCAAAGGTATGCCCCAGAACGGCGACCGTATTCGTGACCAGGAACGGATACACCCAGGGGTCAGTCGCCTGACCGCTCATCGGCGTCAGGATTGGCTGGTAGGGGCGTCCTTCCAGCCCTAGCACGGCATCCGAATAATGCAGTTCATCCAGCAGATACGTCAGCGACACGTCGTTCTGCCACGCCCGAAGAAACAATGCCAGCGCCAGAATCGCGCCCAGCGGGATAACGGTCGACCAGACGATCCTGATACGCAGCGGATTCAGCGACGGCGCGCCGCCAAACCCGTAGCCGAGCAGCAGCACACCGCCAACGAGCAGCCCGAATTGAAGCGGAGTCGGGACTTCCTGCAAGGCGGGTATGTGACGCATCTGCCCGTTAATTTCGGCGAGCGTCATCAGAAACAACGCGCCGAGTCCCGCAAACACCCACCAGAAGCGGCGCAGATGGTCGAGCGGCGCAGCGACCGGCTCGTTGAGCGCCGGGAGCCGCCGCGACACGCGCACCGCCCCGCCGATCATCAACCCGCCGGCGATCATCTTCAGGCTGCCATCCGCCAGATACGCCTGATCGTTCAGCGTGCGATAGTCGAACGCTGCGGCGATCATCAGCGCGAAGCCCGCCAGCGCGAAGACGGCGGCGAACCCGCTTCGGTAAGCGCTCAGCCGCGACAAGGCGGCGGGCGCGCGGCGCGCAGGTGCTTGCGGCGCGACGGGCACAGCGGTAACCGCTGCTGAAACTGTCTCTGAAACCGGCGGCGGGGCGGGCGCACGCGGGCGCGGCGGGCGCGCGGCGCGAATCAGGCGGTAGATGCCGAAGCCCATCGACGCCGCAACCAGGACGACGAGCAGATACAGCGAATAGGGCGCAGGCAGAAGGAACACGACTACGCTGCAGACCACGAAACCGAAGATGTACAGCCACAGCACCGTCACCGATGGCGACGCTTCTGGCTGGGTATCCGGCGTGTGTGTGCTGCTATCCATAGTCTCTCCCTGCTTACGAATCGTATTGTACATGCGGTCACGCATGTACAACGAATAAGACACCTTAACTGAACGAATCGTTTGCAACGTCTCACGATCATTCTGCGTACTATTGATCTGGATGCATTATTTGGGATGTTGAAGGAGAGATTACATGAAGAAGCTCATGTTGATCGCCATCGTGCTGACCCTGGCGCTGGTCGCACTGGTGCTGCCCGCCGCCGCTCAGGACGACCTCACCTCGCTGGCAGGCTACTTCCCCGCCGACACGCCGGTGTTCGCCGCGTTCCGCACCGACGACATGACGATTCAGGCGCTGGATGACCTCGCCGCGAAAATCGGCGCGCTGACGCCGGGCGGGTCGACGCCCGAATCGCTGATGGAAATGCTCGACGAAGCCGCTGCGGAAGTCCAGCCGGACGGCACATTCGCGACGGTTTTCCGGTCGTGGCTGGGCGACAGCGCCGCCATCGGTCTGTACGAGCTGCGCGAGCAGTCGTTCAGGCAGCCCGTCCCGCCGATCACCATCGCCATCCATATCAGCGATCAGGATAAAGCGGAAGCGTTGTTCGACACGCTCCCGAACGCCGAGCGCTACACGATGGAAGAAGGGGACGGCTACACGCTGTATACGCCGGATGGCAGCATGACCAGCGATCCGTATTTCCTGTTCCGCAGCGACGTGATATTGATCACGGGTGACGAGGCGCTTGTAGAAACCGGCGGCGTGCTGAGCGATACGCTCGCAGACAATACCGACTTCACGACGGCGGTTGACGCCCTGCCCGCCGACGACTACGCCGCCATCGCCTACGCCGACACGCCGGGGATCATCGACATCGCCATGCAGGAAATGCCCTCGCGCAGCGGCGACGAGACCGCCATGAATCTGGTCACGTCGCTGATGAGCGCGGTTAAACCGCAGGCGTTCGGCATCACCCTGCTCGACAACCGTTCGCTCATGCTCGACGTGGCAGCCCCGATTGACGCCGACGCCGCCAGCCCGCTCACGGTGGGCAGGTCGTCGACCCCGGTTGACCTGTCGTTCGCCCAGCACATCCCGGCGAGTATGCCGATTGTTATCCTGGGCAGCGATCTGTACAGCAATTACCAGCAGGCGATGGACAACCTGCGCGCTATTGCCGATATGGCGAGCGAAAGCGGTGATTCGAACGCCCGCGACATTCAGACTGCGCTGTTCGGCATCAATTTCCTGGTGCGCGGGCTGACCGGCATGGAACCCGAAGCGGCGCTCGGCTGGATGACCGGCAACTACGCGCTGGCGCTCGGCTTCTCGCCCTCCTTCTCGGATATCCGCGACATGACGGCAACGCCGACCAGCAATCCGTTTGACCTCGGCTTCATCGTCGAAGCGACCGATGCCGACGCTGCTCAGGCGCTATTCGAAGGGCTGCGCGACGGGCTGGGCACGCTGCAGACGCCCGACTTCAGCGTGAGCGAAACGACGCTCGACAGCGGAGCCGACGCGATCAGCCTGCAGTTCACCAGCGAAGATGTCGACTTCCCGATTGAGCTTCAGGTGGCGACCGGCAACGGCGTGTTCGTTATCGGCACGCCGCGCATGGTGCGCGACGCGCTCAACCCGTCGAACAGCGGGCTGGACGCCGAGGCGAGCTTCGTCGAAGCCAGCCAGTTCATGCTGGCAGATTCGACCGCCGTCCTGTTTGTGAGCAGCGGTAATCTCGAACCGCTCGCTCGCGCCATGACGGCGTCGGGCAACCCATCCAGTATGCGCACGAACGGCAAGCAGGTTCAGCAGGTGCTCGACCTGTTCAACAGCCTCTCGATCAGCGCGTCGGTGCTGCCAGACGGCGCCGGGCAGGTCAGCCGCTTCGTCTGGACGCTGCCGGAGTAGGTTCTCCCGATATGCATGGGGCGAGGCGTGCCTCGCCCCTACACCTGCGCTTGTCTCCCACCACACGTAAATGACTCAGGGCGAAAAATGCCATTATAATGTGGGCTGAGCCGCAGCATCGTCCTGGGAACCCGCCGTGTACGAACCCATCCGCAGCGCCCGCAGGCATACTATCCTCCGCTTGGTGGCGGCGCATTTCGCCCTGACCGGTGTCGTCAATCTGGTATTCTTCGCCGGAAACACGTTTCGCCCGCTCGCTTCGGCGACCGGCGGACTGGTGACCGGGTCGCTGCTGGTCAATCTGGGATTCATCGGCGCGCTGGTCGGGCTGGTCATGCACGGCTTCGGCAGGCTGCGCTGCTACGACATCGGCGTCATCCCACGCCACATCCCGGTCGGGCTGGCGTACACGCTCGGCATCTGGGGCGCGGCGCAGGTCATCCACCTGTTCGCCGGGCTGCTCACCTACGGGACAGTGTCGTTTCACCCCGACTGGGTGAACCCCGGCTTTCTGCTGGGTATGGTGCTGGCGCAGGTCGTCGGCAACGCGCTGTTCGAGGAAATCGCCTACCGGAGCTTTTTGTTCCCGCAGCTTTACCTGCGCCTGACCGGACTGCGCGCCCGTTCATGGCGGCGGCTGGGCGCGGCGCTGTTCCTCTCGCAGGGGCTGTTCGCGCTTTCGCACATCCCCAACCGCATTTACATGGGCATGGAGCCAGGCGCAATCGCGCTCGACCTGCTTTTGCTGCTGGCGCTGGGCATCCTGTTCACGCTGATCTACGTGCGCACCGACAACCTGTTCATCGTGGTTGGCATTCACGCGCTGGGCAACGCGCCGACCACGCTGTTTACGACCGCGCCCGCCCTTTCTGGCGATGGCGCATCGATTCTGATCTATACTCTGGTCATTGCCGTGTTATTCGGCGCGCCGCTGCTGCGGGCGCGTCGAGCGCGTACCCGGCTGCGACCAGCGACGTGAAACGAGGCACGATATGGCAAAGCGTCCGGCTTCCGGCGAAAGCGACCCCTTCGATCTCCCGCTCGACGATGACATCGGCAATCTCGACGTCGACATCAACGATCTGCGCGATCTGCGCATTGAGGACTCCGGCGATCTCGACGAGTCGCTGCTGTCAGCGGTCGAAACGCCGTCCGTCCGCCAGCCGCTGACCATCGGCGGTGTGATCGGCGGGACGCTCCAGATCATCCTGATCGCCGTGCTGGGCGTGCTGATCGTCCTCGCGCTCGGCTTCGGCGTGATCTTCGGCGGGCAGCAGCTTGGTCTCGTCCCGACGCGCGCCAACGCCACCCTGTCGATTGCGAACCTGCTGCCGTCACAGCTCGCCCCGGCGACGACCGCGCCCGAAAGCATCGCCACCACCACCCCCGCCTTACCGACGCTGACGCCTGATCTCACCTGCGCGGGCGGCGTAACCTGGTGGAACAGCCAGCAGATCAGTGATAATTACGCCTATTTCACGACGCAGGCTGTCAACGACGCCAGCGACCCGGCGCGCCAGGCTGCCGTGCTGGAACAGATGCGCATCCGACGCGAGTTCGTGGCGAATTTCCCCGCCGACTCGTGCGTGACCGAAGCCCGCGACGCCCTGCTGCGCGGCATCGACGCGACTATCGAAGTCGCCCGCGTCGCCACATCCGGCGATCAAGCGGCGCTCAACGAAAAGCAGGCGGCGCAAGTCGAAGCGTTCGCCGCCCTGACCGCCGCCCTGTGGGGACTCAACATCAACATCGACGCCGACTCCGCGCCGGCGAACGGCGTCGCCCGCAACGGCGGCGCGAACTGCGGCGCGCAGTCGTGGTACGACACGATCCAGCCGCACAACGATACCTTCCTGGCGACCGCCGACCAGATCGACCTGACGACCATGACCGCAAGCGCCGTGCGCCCTCTGATCGAGACGATGCGAGCAGAGCGCGACGCAATCGCGGCAAATACAGCGCCGATCTGCGCCAGCCGCGCGCAAACCCTGCTGCTGGGCGCGCTCGACAGCTACGTGCAAGCGCTCGAACAGCAGATCGAGGCACGCAGCGCCAGCGGCAATTACAGCGCCTATACCCGCCAGAACAGCCTGTTCCTGGCGTGGATGCGCTGGCTGGGCGTCCGCTAGCCGAGAATGCTTCGGCTAACAAAATCCATACGCTGCGCCTCAACTCTACCGAGCGTAGCGCAGGCTGTTTCTAACGATTTACAAACCTCAGCGTCGGTTAGGCGTTGCCTCGCCAGCCAGTAACAAATATCGCAATCCCCCATAATAATTCCATAGCGTTGATCACCAAATGGGGGGAAACCAGTTATGTTCAAACGCTTGATGGGAATATTGGCTGTCATCGTGTTGATGGCAGCGATGGTGCCTGTATCGCAGGCGCAGGGGTACTGTTACGGGGCGCTGCCGACTCGCTTGCAGGTTGGCGGGCAGGGACGGGTCACACCCGGTCTGCCGAACAGCCTGCGCACTCAGCCGTATCGCGGGTATGACAGCATCGTGCTGGGCGAAATCCCGGCGGGCGGTGTCTTCACCGTCATCGGCGGACCGAGCTGCTTCGACGGCATGTACTGGTGGCAGGTCAATTACAACGGCACGATGGGCTGGACGCCGGAAGGCTCGAACACCGGCGTCTACTGGACGGAGCCGGTCACCAACAACACCGGCTGCATGAGCGTGGTGTCCCGGCTGTCGGTCGGCGCGACGGGGCGCGTGACCCCCGGATTGCCGAACACGCTGCGCACCCAGCCGATTCAGGGCGCGGGCAGCGGGTTCATCACCAATATCTACGCCGGCAGCCAGTTCTACATCATCGGCGGTCCGGTGTGCAACAACGGCATCACCTGGTGGCAGATCAACTACAACGGCTTGACCGGCTGGACGGGTGAAGGTCAGGGTTACCAGTACTGGGCGGAGCCGGTCGGTCCGGTCAGCACGCCGATCCCGGTCTGCAACGACTCGTTCATGATCCTGAACTCGACCGGTCGGGTGCGTCCGGGGCTGCCCAACCGTCTGCGCGCTCAGCCGACGGTGAACAGCGCGACGCTGGCGTCGATGCCGGCAGGCGACACGTTCATCGTGCTGTCCGGTCCCAACTGCGTCGATGGCTTGTCGTGGTGGCAGGTCAGCTATCGCGGCACGATCGGCTGGACGGCGCAGTCGCAGACCAACGGGCAGAACTGGATCGAGCCGGTCATCTGCACCGGTTTCCAGCCCTCGCGCATCAGCGCCGGCAGAAGCACCCGCGTGACGCCGGGGCTGCCCAACCGCCTGCGCGCCGCCGCCTCGACCGCCAGCGCCGTGCTGACGTTCATCCCGGCGGGCGGCACCGCGACCGTCCTCAGCGGACCCATCTGCTCGGAAAACGCCGCCTGGTGGCGCGTCAGCTACGGCGGGATCGTCGGCTGGACGATGGAAGGTCAGGGCAACCAGTACTGGCTGGAGCGGGTGAACTAAGCGCGAGCCATCCGGCG
Source organism: Anaerolineae bacterium (assembly GCA_020848855.1). The sequence goes on from JADLHH010000267.1 coordinate 6,344, forward strand.
ACGGGGGTGAGGCGTTGCCTCGCACCGGGCACGACATGTCGTGCCCCTACACTCTCGGTGACAGACTATGACACAGGTGGGAGGGCGGGATATACTCGCCCTCTCACAGTCGTCTATGAATACTGGGGGCGAACGATGCAACGTCGTTTCTTCTTTTTCGCTCTGATGATCGGGCTGCTGGCAGTTGGCGCAGCGCAGGCGCAGGGCGACCAGTTCCCGCTGATCCTGTGGATTCGCGGCGACCTGTACCGCGTCGACGCGGCGAGCGCCTCACCCAGCGCGGTCACCAGCAGCGGCACGATCTCCGGTCCGGCGCGCTCGCCGGATGGTGCGCAGGTCGTCTATAAAGAGGCAGCACCGGTCGGCTTGGACGCGCTCAACCGCGTGCAGGCGGAAGGCGTGATCGCCGATTTCGACCTTCCGGGCGACATCTACCTGCTCGATATCGCATCGGGCGAATCGAGTCTGCTTGCCGGGCAGCCCGCCGATGCATCGCTGCTGGTCGAAGGCGTGCCCGACCGCGCTACCGTGCGCTCGACGCCGGTATGGTCGCCGGATGGCACGCGCATCGCCTGGACGGAATTCGCCATGCCCGATGGCAAGCCGGCAATCGTCGCCTACGATCTGGCAGCCGGGACGCTGACCACCCTCGCGGCAGACATCCCCGCCCAGCCGGTGCAGGGCGCAGCGCCGCCGCTCCGCTGGGGCGATACCGGCTTTGCCATCAACACCTCAACCGACAATGCCAGCGAGCAGGATTTCCTGATTTTCAGCAGCGACGGCACGCTGCTTTCCAGCCCGCGCCTCGCGCCGGTGGAGAACGACCCGGCGGTCGATTTCGTGTGGGTGGAGCGCGACGGCGGCGCGCTGCTGGGCGTGCTCTACCAGTCGTCGGGCTGGATTCTGATCGATCCGGCGACCGGAGTCGCGCAGGCGGCGAGCGAACTCCCGCGCCTGACGACCGCTGCGCCAGACTCGCGGTCGCTGCGCTTTGGCGTGGACGCTGAGCGCGGCTTCTTCTGGGAGATCGTCGGCGAGACGACTGCTGCGCCCGGCGCGCCATCGCAGGTGACGCTGTCGCCGTCCGGTCGGCAGATCGCCTTCTCCGGCTTCCCGTCGTTCGGAGCGGTAACCATCTGGCAGGAGGGCGAAACGACATCCATTCCGGGCACGGGCAGTAACCTCGACCAGCTACAGGTCGGCGCGCTGCTGTGGGGACACACTTTCTGGCGGATAGGATAAACGACCATGAGCGATTCTGACTCGAAGCGCAAGGAAGTATTTGAGCGCGGCGCGGCATACGAACCATATGTTGGACGCTGGAGTCGCCGGGTCGCGCCGGAATTTCTGGCGTGGCTGAGCATTGAGCCGGGCAAGCGCTGGCTGGATGTGGGCAGCGGCACGGGCGCGCTCAGCCAGACGATCCTGCGGATGTGTGAGCCGCTGTCGGTCACCGGTATTGACCGTTCCGAAGGATTCGTTGCCTATGCCAGCGAACAAGTACAGGACGCGCGCGTCGAGTTTCGCGTGGGCGACGCACAGGATTTGCCGGTCGAGACAGGAACATTCGACGCGGCAGTGTCCGGGCTGATGCTGAACTTCGTGCCACAGCCGCAGCGCGCCGTCGACGAAATGGCGCGCGCCCTGAAACCGGGCGGCACGGCTGCTCTGTACGTGTGGGATTACGCCGGCATGATGCAGTTCATGCGTATTTTCTGGGATGCAGCAGCCGAACTCGACCCGAAGGCTGGCGAGTTGGATCAAGGCAGTCGCTTCACGCTGTGCAACCCGGATGGGCTGACCGGGCTGTTTCACGCGGCGAATCTGAGCCGGATCGAGGTTCGGGCAATCGACATTCCGACGGTGTTTCAGAATTTCGATGACTACTGGACACCATTTCTGGGTGGTCAGGGGTCTGCGCCGACATACGTCGCGTCGCTAAAGGAAGAACAACGCGATGCCCTGCGCGGACACCTCAAAAACCGGCTGCCCCTCGCGCCGGACGGATCGATCCCGCTGGTGGCGCGAGCCTGGGCGGTGCGCGGGAGACGCCTATCAGACAATTCGTGATGCGCCGCTCATCACACGATTGATCAACGCTTCCCCTACGCTAATGTCGTTTCGTCATGGAACTTGTTATAATATAACGTAATATGATTCGATGAAGTGAGGAGGCAGTATCGTTATGTGGCGCAAAGTCTTGATCGTGACTGTGCTCCTGCTGCTGGTTTCGGTGGCGGTCGTCCAGCCCGCGCTGGCGCAAAACCCGGTCTGGCACGCAGAATACTATAACAATCCGACCCTCAGCGGCTCGCCCGTTATCACGCGCAACGACAACAACATCGCCTTCAACTGGGGAGCGGGGTCGCCGGACGCGAGCATCAACAGCGACAATTTCTCGGTACGCTGGGCGGCAGACGTTGCCCTCACTCCGGGGACGTATCGCTTCTACGCGCAGGCGGACGACAACATCCGCATCATTTTCAATTTCGTCAGTTGGTCGCCGGTGATCGACACGTTCGCCAGCGGTCAGGTCAACCAGTTGGTGACCGGCGACGTGAACGTGCCGACGGCGGGCACGTATCACATTCAGGTCGACTACCGCGAACTGACCGATCAGGCGCTCGCTTTCGTGTCATTCGCCAACCTTGCCACCAACCCGACGGGTCCGGGCTTCCCCGCGCCGTCCAACCCCGTGCCCGTGCCGACGAGCGCGTGGCTGGCGCAGTATTTCTCCAACAGCGGACTGCTGGGCGACCCGGCAGCCATCCTGACCGAATACAGCCCGTCGCACCAGTGGGGGAACAGCGCGCCGCTGTCTTCGCTGCCGGCGGACAACTTCTCGGCGCGCTGGACGAGCAGCCAGAATCTGGCTGGCGGTAACTACACCATCTCGGCGCGGGTGGACGATGGCGTGCGCGTCTACGTCAACGGCAGCCTGGTGATCAACGAGTGGCACGGCGCAAGCTCGCAGACGTACAGCGTCAACGTCACGCTGCCGGCGGGCAGCAACTACTTCGTGGTCGAATACTACGAAGCAACCGGCAACGCCTATCTCGAATTCTCGATCGCGCAGGTCGGGACGACTACCCCGCCGACCCAGCCCTCGCCTACCGGGGCGACGATCACGGTCACCGCCTACCGCCTGAACGTGCGCGCGCTGCCCGACCCGGTGAACGGACAGGTGCTGGTGAAGATCAACCGGCTGGAGACATACCCGGTTCTGGGGCGCAACGCCAACACCACCTGGTATCAGATCAACGTCAACGGGACAGTCGGCTGGGTTTCCAGCGGCTATGTCAACGTGAACAACGGCGGCAACATCCCGGTCGTGGGTTCGGATCAGCAGGCTCCGCCGCCGTCGTCGGGCGCGTCCGGCAATCAGGTCGTCGCATCGCCCTACAACGTCGTCATCCGTCAGGGACCGAGCACGGGTTACCAGCGCATCGGGCTACTGCCGGTGACCGGCATCGCGTCGGTCATCGGGCGGACCAGCGGCAACACCTGGTGGCAGATCAACTTCAACGGGTTGATCGGCTGGGTTTCGGCAGATTACGCCCACATCAGCGCGACCGCCAATATCAGCAGCATTCCGGTTACGGGATGAGAAATTCGTAAGCGGAATGTAAAATCTCTGTAAACTGAGGGGCATGGGGGCAAATCTCCCGTGCCCCTTTTCGTTTCCTCGTGCGACAAGTCTTAAGGTACGCGATATAATTCGCCCGTTTGTATGGGTGAAGGACTTCCGCTTCCTACAAGCGCGCAGCTCGTCCGGTTATTCATCCCCGGACAGAGGAGAGTTCGTTATGATCGAAGTCGAAAACCTTGTCAAGAAATACGGTGAAGTGACCGCCGTCAACGGCATATCCTTCACCGCCAGGTCCGGCGAGGTCACGGGCTTCCTGGGACCGAACGGCGCGGGCAAAACCACGACCATGCGCATGTTGGTCGGGTTCACGCCGCCGACGGACGGGCACGCGATGGTCGCCGGGTACGACGTATTCGACCACAGCATCGAAGTGCGCCGCCGCGTCGGCTACCTGCCGGAAAACGTGCCCCTGTACCGCGACATGTCCGCGCGCGGCTACCTGATGTTCATCGGCGAGATTCGCGGCATCAGGAACCGACGCCAGCGCGCCGACGAAGCGCTGGAGCGTGTCGGGCTGATCGAGCGCGCCGACAGCCGCATCCGCACCCTCTCGAAAGGCATGAAGCAGCGTGTCGGGCTGGCAAGCGCCCTGCTCCACAACCCGCCCGTGCTGATCCTCGATGAGCCGACCATCGGCTTGGACCCGCTGCAAGTGCTGGAACTGCGCACGCTGGTCGTCGAACTGGGGCATGACCATACCGTGCTGTTCAGCACGCACATCCTGTCCGAAGCGGAACAGGTCTGCGACAAAGTCGTGATTATCAACCAGGGGCAGATACTCGCGCAGGGGTCGCCATCGGAACTGCGCGGCGAACTGGAACGCGGCGGTCGCGTGCTGGTGCGCGCCGACGCCGCGCCGCAGGAGGCGCTGGCGCTCGTCCAGTCCGTGCCCGGCGTGCGCTACGCCGAAACCGGCGCGGACGGCATCATCGCCACGCCTACCGATGCCGCCAGCGACCCGCGTCCCCAGATTGCCCGCGCGGTCATCGAGCGCGGCTGGAACCTGATGGAGCTGCGCCCGCTCGCCGTCAACCTGGAAGAAATCTTCCTCGAAGTTACGCGCCATCAAGCCGCCGAACTCATCGAGGATATGCCGGACGCCGAAGAAGAGGAAATCG